>JAYUVI010000488.1:0-8946 GCA_043754135.1 Bdellovibrionales bacterium
GATCAACTTCTCGAAGGTGCTGCCTTTGGTGATTTAAAAATTGAAAGAGTATCACGTGCACCGGTTGTGACTGTTATGGGGCACGTCGATCACGGTAAAACGTCGTTGCTCGATACTATTCGCAAAGCCAACGTGGCGGCGAAAGAGGCGGGCGGTATCACTCAGCACATTGGTGCTTACAAAGTGAAACTTGAAAACGGCAGAGAGATTACATTTCTCGATACTCCCGGCCATGAAGCGTTCACTCACATGCGTGCGCGCGGCGCGAACGTTACAGATGTGGCGATCATCGTGGTCGCGGCTGATGACGGCGTAATGCCACAAACAGCTGAAGCCATTAACCACGCGAAAGCGGCAGGTGTGCCGATTATTATTGCTGTGAATAAAATTGATAAGCCCGGCACCAATGTCGAGCGCATTAAGCAGCAATTGACCGAATTTGAAATCGTACCCGAAGAGTGGGGCGGTACGAATATTTTCTGTGAAGTTTCAGCGACGAAAAAAATCGGGATTGAGGAATTGCTCGAGCAAATTTTGCTCGTGACTGAAGTTGAAGGCTTAACGGCGAATCCGAAGCGTTCAGGTACTGGCATCGTGATTGAGGCCCGCATCGAAAAAGGCCGTGGTCCGGTGGCGACGTTGCTTCTGCAGGATGGTACCGTGCGCATTGGCGACGATATTGTCGTGGGTAAAGTGTCTGGTCGCGTGCGCGCCATGATGAATGATCGTGGTGAGCAAGTGAAAGAGGCTTATCCGAGTGATCCGGTTGAGATTATTGGCTTGTCTGAATCTGCCGTTGCCGGCGATCGTTTTGACGTTGTGAAAGACGAAGAGCAAGCCCGTGAGATCGCCGCTATTCGTAAAGGTGAACTTGAAAAACCTGTCGGCGTGGGTAAAGAGGCCATTTCTCTTGAAGAACTTTTTGCGAAAGTGCAAAAAGGTCAAATGCTCGAGCTTAATGTGGTGTTGAAAACCGATGTGTCGGGCAGTTTAGAAGCCTTACGCGGTATGCTTGAAAAGGCGAGTACTCCTGAAGTGAAAGTGAAGATCATTCACTCGCACGTGGGTGGCGTCAGTGAATCTGACGTGTTGTTGGCCTCGACCTCAGGTGGTTTGATACTGGCATTTAATGTGCGCCCGGATAGCAGTGCTATAAGAGTGGCGAAAGAGCGTCACGTTGAAATTAAAACTTACACGATCATCTACGAACTTCTCGATGACGTGAAAAAAGCGATGATGGGTTTGCTCAAGCCGACCCTCAAAGAAGTGGTCAACGGTCGAGCTGAAGTTCGCGAAGTGTTCAGCGTACCGAAAGCTGGTAATATCGCGGGTAGCTTTGTCACTGACGGTAAGATTACTCGTAGTGATCAGTGTCGCTTGATTCGTGATGGTGCCATTGTGTACACAGGTAAATTCGGCAGCTTACGTCGATTTAAAGACGACGTGCGCGAAGTGCTGACAGGTTTTGAGTGTGGTATTGGCATAGAAAATTTTAACGACATCAAGAATGGGGATTTCATCGAGGCGTTTAACGTTATCGAAGTGAGCCGCACGTGAGTGAAAGTCGTCGAGTTCAGCGCGTAGAAAAGGAACTGCAACACTTAGTGGCTAACTATTTGGTGCGCGGTTTTAAAGGTTCATTGCGCGGACTTGTTTCGGTTTCGCGAGTCGAGTCGAACACTAAATTACGAACAGCAAAAATTTTTGTAAGTGTTTTTGGGTCAGAAGATGATCGCGAAGAGTCGCTGCTTTCGCTGAAAGAAAACATTCGTGAAATACAGCGGCATGTGAATAGTAAACTCCATATGAAATTCGCGCCGCGCCTTTCGATTGTGCTCGATACGGGTATGGAGAAATATTTAAAAGTTGAATCGCTGCTCAGAGAAATTTCAGCTGAGGGTGAAAAGAACAACCCAAAAAAATCTCGAAACGATGAAGAGGAGTAATAGCTTTCAATGTCTCTTCACGGTCTTCTTTTAATAGATAAACCCACTGGTATCACGAGCCACGATGTTGTCGGCCAAGCTCGTCGCGCGCTAAAAATGCGTGATATAGGCCATGCCGGTACGCTTGACCCTCTTGCTTCGGGCTTGATGGTGTTGCTGCTCGGTGAGGGTACGAAACTTTCAGATTATATTTTACATGGCGACAAAGCTTATCACGTGCGCGTGAAACTGGGTGTGCGCACAGATTCACTCGATATGACCGGCCAAGTTTTAGAGACTAAGCCCGTGGATCTCGCGAGTGAGACGATCACCAAAGCCGCGCTAGCTTTGCAGGGAGAATTTAATTGGCCGATCCCACTTTTTTCGGCGGCGAAAGTGGACGGGAAAAAACTTTATGAATACGCGCACAAACAGCAAGAGGCGCCAGTCATACCCTCGAAAGTGATGAAGTTTTGGGGCGTGCAAGTGCTGGCAGTGGGTGCTGATTATGTCGAGGCCGCCGTGGCTTGTTCGAAGGGTAGTTTTGTTCGCACGTGGGCTTCGCAGTTGGGTGAGCGGCTTGGGGTCGGTGGTGCGGTTGAAACTTTGAAGCGTGTAACTTCGGCTCCCTACGAGTTGGTGGCGGCGGTGGACCTTGAAAGTCTAAAGAATGAAAAAAAGACTTGGGAGCACGCGTTTATACCCATTCAAGAGACTTTAGCGGGGTGGAAGACCTTAACTGTCACCGGTAAAGACGAAAAGCTGATCTATAATGGTCAAATTTCTTATGATCTTGATCGTCGTTTAATTGGTGAGCGCCGTGAATCGACGCGTTTACAGCAGGCAGTGGGAGTCAAAATAGTGAACCCTGCTGGTGTGTTGCTGGCTATTCTCGAGGCGCAGCCTGGTAAGGGCCTCAAAATTCGTCGCGTTTTTCGAACCAACGAAATTTAAAAATGCGGGTGCTGGCGGATCGGCGGTGAAATGCCTTGCGGGCTGCACTGCTGCCATGTACATTCGCCCAAATACTTAAAACTACGCTGCTTTAGCCGAATGCCAAACGGTCACGGGTGGTGGGTTTAACATTTACAGATTTGTGGTTTGCCACAAAAAGGAGAATCAAATGGCCATGCAGAAAACAGAAAAAGAACAAGTCGTGCGTAAATTTCGTCGCGGTGAACTCGACACGGGGAGTCCTGAAGTGCAAGTCGCTTTGCTCACCACTCGTATCAATCAATTGACTGAGCATTTTAAAGTCAATGACAAAGACCAACACAGCCGTCGCGGTATGTTTAAAATGGTTTCGCAACGTCGTCGCCTTTTGAACTATTTGAGAAAGAACGATTCGAGCAAATACTTGAAGCTCATCGAAGATCTTTCGCTCCGTAAATAAATTCTTAGCATCTTAGTTTTTGAATTAAATTTGACTTCACATCTGGAGAAAAAATGAAACAAACAGTAACGTTTGATTTACAAGGTCGACAAGTGACGCTTGAAACTGGCCGTCTTGCTAAGCAAGCTCATGGCGCAGTTCTCGCGACTTGCGGCGATAACGTGGTTCTTGCGACAGTCGTGAGTGATAGAACGGGTGGCGATGCCGATTTCTTCCCTCTAACTGTTGAATATGCTGAACGCTTTTACTCAACTGGTAAAGTACCCGGTGGCTATTTTAAACGCGAAGGTCGACCCACTAACGACGCGATTCTCAACTGTCGTTTGCTCGATCGCCCTCTACGCCCGTGCTTCCCCGAAGGGTACAACTTTGACACGCAAGTGATTGCCATGATTTTAAGTTTTGATGGTCAATACCCCATCAACAATTTAGCGACGATCGCTGCATCAGCTGCGTTCCATTGCAGTGATATCCCGTTCAACGGCCCGATTGCCACTGTGTCTGTGGGTCGCGTGAATGGTCAGATGCAAATCAACCCGAACCGCAGTGATCTTGAGAACGCTGATTTAGAAGTCACTGTCGCTGGTACCAAAAACGGTATCTTGATGGTTGAAGGCGAAACTAAATTTGTCAGTGAAGAAGACGTTTTGGCCGCACTTAAATTCGGTCACGCCGCGATTCTGCCGGTTTTGAAAGCGCAAGATGAACTTCGCGCAAAAGCGGGCAATACACCTAAGCGTGAGTTTATAGCTCCTGAAATCGATAAGTCGTTTAAAGCTGATGCTGAAGGTTTCTTAAGCCCGCTTGTGAAAAATGCTTTTGCCCAACGTGAAAAACAAGTTCGTTACGGTCAGCTTGATGCCGCATTGGTATCGGCAACTGCTCAATTGGTGGCTAAACAACCTGACGAATTAAAAGGTCAGCGTACGAAAGAACTCAGCAAAATTTTTGAAGATGTGAAATATAAATTGGCACGCAACATGATTCTCGATGGCGGTATTCGCATCGATGGTCGCGATGTGAAAACAGTGCGCCCGATTGCCACTGAAGTGGGTTTATTGCCACGCACACATGGTTCAGGCTTATTCACTCGCGGTGAAACGCAAGTACTCGGCACTGTGACTTTGGGTACTGGTGATGACGAACAAAAAGTCGATGCTTTAGAAGGCACGATCATTCGCCGCTTTATGCTTCATTACAACTTCCCGCCCTTTTGTGTGGGTGAGACGGGTCGCTTTGGCGGTCAATCACGTCGCGAAATCGGTCACGGGAACCTCGCTGAGCGCGCTTTAAAAATGGTGGCGCCTGATTATGCGAAGTTCCCTTATGTGTTGCGTTTGGTCAGTGAAGTATTTGAATCGAACGGTTCAAGCTCAATGGGTACGGTGTGTGCGGGTACGCTCGCGATGCTTGATGCCGGTGTGCCGATCAAAGGCAACGTCGCTGGTATTGCTATGGGTTTGATCACCGATGGTTCACGCTATGCGGTTTTGAGTGATATTTTGGGTGATGAAGATCATTTAGGCGATATGGACTTTAAAGTGGCTGGTACACGTGAAGGCATTACCGCTCTACAAATGGATATTAAAATCGACAGCCTGACGTTTGAAGTGATGGAGAAAGCTCTGACACAAGCGAAAGAGGGCCGGAACCACATCTTGAACGAGATGGAAAAAACAATGCGTGTACCACGTGGTCAGATTTCTGAGTACGCACCACGTATCGAAACCATTCAGATTAAGCCTGAGAAAGTGCGTGAAGTGATCGGCGCTGGCGGTAAAGTGATTAAGAGTATTATCGAGCAGACCGGTGTTAAAATTAACATCGAAGACGATGGTAAAATTCATATCGCATCGGCCGACCCCGAAGCCGCTAAGAGAGCGATCCAGTTGATCAATGATATTTGTGCAGAAGCTGAAGTGGGCAAAGTTTATAAGGGTAAGGTCGTTAAAATCGCAGATTTCGGCGCGTTCGTTGAGATCTTTCCGAACAACAGCGGCTTGTTGCACATTTCTGAAATTTCTCATGAACGTATTCGCGCCGTTACTGATGTGCTCAAAGAGGGGGACGTTTTGGATGTGAAGGTTCTCGAGGTCGATCGGTCGGGACGTATCAAGCTCTCGCGCAAAGCCCTCTTAGAACGCACAGCCAGCACGTAATAAACGTTGAAGGCATTTGAGTACGAACCGGTTTATAAAAAAACAGTTTTAGATAACGGTGTTCGGGTTTTAACCGAGCACCATCCTTTAAGCCGCGCAGTTTGCGCCGGCATTTTTGTTGATTTGGGCACGCGCGACGAGCCCGATGACATGATAGGTGCGGCGCACTTTATTGAACACATGGTGTTTAAAGGCACTGAGACCCGTGATGCTTACGAGATCGCGAAGAGTCTCGAGGCTGTAGGCGGCGATTTAAATGCTTACACCACACGCGAGCAGACGTGCTTTCACGCGACGTCTTTGAAAGAACATTTATCGTTAAGCTTAGATGTATTGTCGGACTTAATGAGTAACGCACAGTTTGATGTGAATGATTTCAAAAAAGAACGTGAAGTGATTATTCAAGAGATTAACATGTCGGCTGATGATCTCGACGATTATATTTTTGATATCGCTTTTGAGGCCTCGTTTCGTGGGCATGAGTTGGGTCGCTCGATTTTAGGTACACTTAAAACTTTGTCAGGCACTACACGCAAAAAATTAATGGATTTTTATAATCGTCGTTATCAAGGTGAGAACATGATTGTGTGTGTGGCGGGCCATGTGGACCACGAAGAGGTGGTGAGCAACATCAGTCGCACTTTGAGTTTACGGCGACGCTCTTTTCAGGCGCCGCCGCGTAAGAAGCCGACGTTCAAACCGTTTTCTCGAGTTTTGCATCGTCAATCAGAACAGACGCATGTCTTGTTGGCCTTTCCCTCCCTTTCGATGCGTGATAAATCGCGGTACGAATCGTACATCGCGAATGCGGCTTTGGGTGGCGGTATGACTTCGCGGCTTTATCAAAAAATTCGCGAGAAACACGGTTTGGCTTACACGGTTTATAGTTATTTACAGCCATTCAGCGATGCCGGTTTGCAGATGGTCTATGCTGGAACTTCGGCGAAGCACATGAAAAAAGTTTTGTCGTCGATGGTGCGTGATGTGGAGCAAATGCAGCGCAAGGGTCTAACACGTGCTGAGCTTGAGTTTTATAAACGACAGGTAGTGGGCGGGTTGGTGCTTGAGTCTGATGATATTGAAAATCGCATGAACACGTTAGGATACAATGAGATGATTTTTCGAGATTATCGTTCGGTCGATCAAACCATTGCTGATTTAGAAAAAGTCACCGTCGACTCGATGAATGTTTTTTTAAAAAAATACTTTGATACTTCTCGAATGGGCGCAATCGTGATAGGTGACGTCAATGAAGATCGCGTGATGAGTTCAATTCGCTCGATTGTTGGTACAGAAGATTAGGTACGGAAGATTAGTTTAAGTTTTGGCTTGGGGATAAACTTTTTAAGAGGGGTGTTAGTTTATGGAAGTTTCATTTACAGATCGTTTAAAAACAGTCGCACAGATGGTCGAGAAATTCGTCGAGCATAATATCGTCGAAAAAGATCAGCGCGATGAAAATTTAAAAAAATTGGCGTCAGCATTTGATTCTTTGATGAAAGAAAATGCTATTCGCAAAGGTTTCGCCGCAGCCGAAAAAGCTTCTGCAGTTTATAACCAATTTGTTGAGAGCAATTTGCGCCAGCAACCGGCGGCGCCACGTAAAATCGGTGTACAAGTTAAAAAATTGGAAAACTTCAAAGGTGATTTACCGAAATACCAAAGCGCACTCGCGAGTGGCGTTGATGTTCGAGCGCAATTGACTGAGCCAATCACGTTGCTGCCAGGTCAGCGAGTGTTAGTGCCGACAGGTTTATCGTTTGCGATCCCTGAAGGGTATGAAATTCAAGCTCGCCCGCGCAGTGGCTGGGCTATTCGCGATGGTGTGAGTCTGCTCAATACTCCCGGCACGATTGATGCCGATTATCGCGGAGAAGTGAAAATTATTGTATGCAACCTCGGCGAAAAAGATGTGGTTATTCAGGATCAAGATCGCATTGCTCAGCTGGTGCTTGCACCTGTCATGCAGGCGCAGTTTGAGTTGGTTGAAGATTTAGGTTCAACTGAACGAGGCGCTGGCGGCTTTGGCAGCACCGGTCGCGGTTAAGCGACGGCACTGGTCGCGGTTAAGCGTTAAAGCCGACTCAAGTCATAGGATTTTATTTTGCCTTGTATAGAAATTCGTCAAGCGCAAGAGTCTGATGTCGACAGCATTTTCAAGCTGTCGCTTCAACTCGGTTACGAGCCTACCCGCGACAATGTAATGCGCGGTATTCAAACTTTAAATCAACACCCAGACTACGAACTTGTGGTGATCACTGAAGACGATGCCGTCGTCGGCTGGATGAGTTTGGCGATTCGCCAACGTATTGAAGATCAACCTTACATGCAGGTGACGGCTGTTGTGACTGAAGAATCACGCCGTGGTTCGGGTTTTGGTAAAAGACTTATGGATTACGCTGAGACACAGGCGAAAAAAGCGGGTGTGCGTATGCTGGCACTTTACTCGCGCAATTCACGCGTCGATGCACATCTCTTCTACAAAAAGCACGGTTATCGAGAGAGCAAAGTTTCTACTTTTTTTAGCAAAGATGTTTAATTGGAGACTGATCAACTTCCATTAGAAAATTTGGACGTGGACGTTGCGGTGGCGAGTGCAGTGTTGCCAACCTTGACCATCGCCCGGCGTGACCGGGGGTCAAGGTCGAGATGTAGCAAGAGCGGCCGAAATTTCTGAAAGATTCTCGTCGCGTATTGGTTATAAAGGATTTGGTTTTGTTCATTCAAAAGCAATTTGATAAAGTCTTGCCCATTGAGAAAATGACAACTACTTATCTCCTCACATAACTTATGGTGGTTTTACTTATTCATTTCTAAATATTTATTTAAAATAATCGGGGCATTGCCTAGAAAGTCTTTAATTTGATCTGTTACATCAATCATGTTGTTGGGGCCAGTCGCGCGGGTTGGGTTTTCAGAGTAATAAATTAGACCATCAAAAACCTCATTGGTCCCCACTTTGCAACGATTAGAGTAAAACTGATCTTCTTCTGTCGGGCCATTTGCCGCCAATCGATATGCGCCTCTAAAAGGTGCACTGATGACATCACCAATTGCGGCCAAGCCAACAGCAGCACCTTGACCCGCCGCTGTACCAGGCGCTAGTCCTGCCCCTTTAGCTTGCGCTTCAGCCGCACTAAATACTTTGAATTTTTCAGTTCTGGGCGAGCATTCTTCTTTTACAATTTCATCTTCTATTTTTTTGAGGTCTTCTCTCGTTAATTCAAAGTAAAATCTGTAAGGCCCAGCGGCCCTTACCGTATCATTATCTGGCCAACATTTTTGCTCGCCAGAATTGTCATTAAGAGAACATTTCGCTGGTAAAGGGCGAAAATGTTCTGGTAGAGGCCCGCTAAAAATAAATCTTAAACAAAGTTTTTCGGTAATTTTATCTAAGCAAACATTTTGTAGAGCAAATTTTGTGCATTCAAATTGTGATTCATATAGCAGAGTCAAAGTGTTTAATTTA
>JAYUVI010000489.1:0-3679 GCA_043754135.1 Bdellovibrionales bacterium
ATCACCTCGGGTGCGACGTCGGTTTCTGCCTTTCAAGCCCTTGAAGCGCCTCAAGATTTTGAGGTTTGGACGCTTGCACATCGCCCTAAATTCAAAGAGCTTTAGGCGAGATCTCAATTGCGGCGATTAGACGAATCTGTTATAACCTTGACGCATGCGCACAATTTACATCGTCTTTATTACATTCTTGATGTCTTTTCAATATGTTACGGCAGAGGACTGCACTTCAAGCTTGTCGGCGAACCCGCTTGAGGCGGACGTTTGCTCGCCTAAACTTTCAACCGCCGCGCAAAAGAACATTAAGACAGTTACAAAAGCACCAAGCGCCATGACGACCGTGAAAACAATCATGGAGCGTTATCAAAAAGCAAAGTCGGCGAAGATTGATCTAAAGAAAAAAGTAAAACTTGCGATTCTCGATGAGGAAAAAGAGAGCGAAGGCTCGTTAATCATTTCAAAAGGTCGTTTGCGGTTAGAGATAGCGAAGCCTGAGCCCTCGCTTCTAGTTGTGAATAAAGATGTGATTTGGGTGGAGTCACCGGCGCCAACAGAGCTTGGTCATACGCAGGTTCTAAAAATTAGTTCACGCGAATTTGCTAAGCAATCAAAAGCGCCCCTCGCGATGATTTTAGGTCAGTCGCGGGTGTGGGATCGTTTTAAAATCGAGAATGAAAACACTAAAGGCGACAAATTGAGCGTGACCCTTGTGCCGAAAGAAAAAGGCGGCATGGGTGAAGTGGTGCAGTTAGCGCTGACGCTTGATAAAAAAGATCGGAAGATTTTACTGCTGAGCTACAAAGATGAACTCGAGAATGAAACTTTATTTGATTTCACGAATTCTGATTTTTCAGCCCAAGTCGATGAGTCGAAAATGCAATACAAACCGCCGAAGTTAGCTGAAGTGACGGAGTACTGATGCAATCGACTACTGAGAAGAATAAAACCTCTGTTAAAAGCGCAAAAGCGGTTAGTACAAAGCCGACAGCCACAAAAGATAAAAAAACCGTTCATTTTATTTCTCTCGGTTGCCCCAAGAATCTGGTCGACACAGAAATTATGCTCGGTGCACTAGACAAACAGGGCTACAGCGTGACTGATCAAGCTGAAAAAGCCGACACGATCATAGTGAATACCTGCGGTTTTGTCGCTGAAGCCAAAGAAGAATCCATTCAAAAAATTCTTGAGATGTCGAAGCTGAAGAAAAAAGGTGCGCTTAAAAATCTAGTGGTCGCGGGTTGCCTCACTCAACGTTACAAAGATGACCTCGTTAAAGGTTTACCCGAGGCCGATATTTTTATTGGTTCAGGTGAATTTCAAAACATTGATAAGATTTTAAGCGCGCGCAAAAAAGGCGAAACTAAAAAAACGTATTTTAATTTGCCGACATATTTGCAAGAAGAGTCTACTCCGCGCAAAAGTTCTGAGCCGTCACACCGTGCGTATTTGAAAATTTCTGAAGGTTGCAAAAAGCGCTGTGCGTTTTGTGCGATCCCGCTCATTCGTGGCAATCTGCAATCACGTAAAACTCAAGCCATTCTGGGCGAGGCGAAGCTTCTCGTGGCGGGTGGAGTGAAAGAGCTAATCGTGATCTCTCACGACTTTACTGATTTTGGCTGGGATTTGCGCCGTAAATCTGAGAGTGATGGTTCATCAACTAAGATTAACAATAAATCATACGATGCAAGCCAAGAGACGTCTTATGACCTGCTCAAAACGTTAGCCGATGAATCGGGTGCGGATTGGATTCGCGTCCTTTATTTGTACCCTGATGGCGTGAGCCCCGAGATGATCGAGCTCATCAAAACACGTAAGAACCTTGTAAAGTATTTCGACATGCCCCTTCAGCATATCAACAATGAAATGCTTAATAAAATGAATCGACGTATGACTCGGGAAGAAATCGCCCTCGTGTTACAAAACATTCGCCGTGAAATTCCTTCAGCGGTGATCCGCACGCAGTTTATTGTGGGCTTCCCTGGTGAGACTGAGGAACAGTTTGAAGAGCTCCTCAAGTTTGTAGAAGAGCAAAAATTTGATCGCGTGGGTTGCTTTAAGTATTCGATCGAAGAGGGCACCAAAGCGGGCGCTATGACCGATCAGATTGATGAGGCCACCAAAAACCGTCGCTTCAATAAGCTCATGGCATTACAGAAAAAGATCAGCCGCAAGAAACATAAAGCCTTTATCGGCCAAAAACTTTCAGTTTTGGTTGAAGGCTATAGCGAAGAGACCGTGTTACTACTCAAAGGTCGCATGTCCCAGCAAGCGCCCGATATCGATGGGCAAGTTTTTATCAGCGATGGCACCGCTAAAATCGGCGATTTGGTGACCGTCGAAATCACCCACAGCCATGACTATGATCTAGTTGGCCGCATTCTTTAATTGACAACCCCTGTCATCATAGTTGAAATCAAATATAGAGGGTTTGTGTGCGTGCACACGAAGGGGTTGAGAAATGGTAAGTCCTGTTCTTGCAGCGTTTGTATTGTCTGCAATTTTGTTTTTCGCGATCAATGTTTTGTCTAATTAAAATTGCATAATTTCTGAGACTTAGCTGCTTATATTGACCGGTTTTGTTTTCTTCATTACGTCTGTTGTGACAATGAAGAAATGCCGTACGACATCTCACTTTCAATTTCGCCATCTATTTTTTTTCTTCTCAGTCGTCGTATCTATTCTTTCATCGCTAAATGCTAATGCTGTGGATTGGTCGAGTTCAGCTCACGACATTTTGTCAGCAGCAGAGACTCTTGGTCGCGGCAAATCTACATTTTCGTTTGCAACTCAAGGTCGTGAACTCACAGAACGTTTAAGCAACAGTGGTCGTAAAGAACAAATTTTTGCGCCAGTTAGTGTGCAGAAAAATCCGCTATCATCTTCTTCAGAAGAGGTGAGTGCCGAAAAAATTCGCTTAGATCAGTTTCGCGTCGTGCCTTCATGGGCTCACGGCATTACTAGTCAATGGACGATCGGCGCAATGTTGCCGATTATCAATTCAAATATCACGAGTATTTCGACTGAAAACGGCGAAAAAGAAAAACGTGCGATCATTCGCATCGGCAATGTCGAACTCTTGAGCAAAGAGCTTTTGTTGTTAAGTAGTAAAAATTCATTCGCGCTGTCGCAGCGATTGCGTTTTCCCTCAGCCCAAGACGACAAAGACGAAGAAGCTGTGGTGCCTGTCACCGACCCGAACGGGTATGGCATAGGCATGGGCGCGATTTTTGATCACCAAGTTTTAGGCTGGTGGACTGTGGGTTTATCAACTGAATATTGTTTAAATCTGTCAGATAAGAGTCTCGATTTTTCTACCGCCGAAAAAACCGATCGTATTACGCGCGACCCAGGCGATGTCACAACAGTAGGTGTGCACACTATTTTTGATTTAGCGAGCGATATTGACCTTTCGCTTAGCGCCAGCCACCTTTATAAAAATCGCGATAGTTACAAAATTAAAACTGCAATCAACGAAAGCACGAGCTATTCGGAGCAAACAGGTGGTGAAGTGGGTTTAACCTATACGCCTGAAAACGAAACCTCGCGGGATGATCTTTACTCTATTGAACTAAAGTATTTTGCCACACTGGCGGGCCGCAATATTCAAGACGAAGATACTCTCAGTATGCAGATGCAGTTTTATTACTGATCTAAAATTGCTAGCTTTATTGATTTTAATTTG
>JAYUVI010000490.1:0-2536 GCA_043754135.1 Bdellovibrionales bacterium
CGACCTCGGTTACTACCACAAAACGCCGATGTACAAGCTCACCGAAAAAACTTTTAAAAATGGTTTAAAAAATCTGCGTGAAGATTTAGACAAACGTGAAAATATATGGAACTCGCGTGTGTTGTGGATCAATGGAAATTATGAAATGGTCGTGCCCGCGGGTAGCATTGCTGGCTTAAAAGTGGGCGATACTTTTGAAGTCAAAAATACGCGATTCGTGTGGGAGAACAATGAGCCCTGCACGAAGGCGCTTCACATCATCTACTCAAATCCATTGGCTGTTTTTAAAGTGGAACAAGTCAGGGACAATTCAAGCTATTTGGTATTGCACGATTACATCTCTGACGAACCTATCGAAGTCGGCGCCCAGATTTTTGTACACGACCTGGTCGACAACAAAAATGGCAAACGTAAATTGAAAAACTCTGTGAAAGTGCAAGATGTCACTAGCCCGCAACTCACTATCGAAGGCAGCGCGAACACCATCGATCTTTCGATCTACATTCGCGAGCAATTACCATACTTGTTCGAAGACTATGGATTTTATCCGCGCAATTAATATTCGTCTAGGATGAAGCTGACTTGCAAAAGTCGGCTTACTTTTTTCCTGCTGCCGTTCGTTTGACAGGCCTAAAATCAAAAACGATTTGATCGTACTTGGCAACCGGCATAAGTGCGCGTGGGTCATCACTTTCACCAGAGCGAACTTCAATAAGGCCCATAAGCTTAAGTACTTCAACATCGCGTGAGACATTTCCCAAGTCTTTTTTTAAAATCTCCGCGAGTTCCTTCAAACTTTTGGGGCGATGCTGAACTATAGCTCCAAAGGCTTCAAGCCTTGATTTCGAAATAACAGCCGACATACCTTCTACTGACTCACAAAGCATGACGTCCTCGTCAATCGACGGCACGCCGGTTCTTATCGCTTGTCGAATCTCCTCGCGCATATTTTTTATTAATGACGGTCCACCTAATTTCATCGTGAATGTTTTCATGGAATCTCCTTGAGCTCACCACCTAACTTCCCCAAAGCATTACAATAGCTTCAGTGAAATGTGTCAGCGATGTCCCGAAGTTCAATAAACCTGTTGAAAGAGTTTTTGTGACAATTCTCGTCTCATACGAACAGAATTTGAACAGTTCATGCTTAAATTTGGGCAGCTAAAAACTAAATAGCGTGATCTCAGATAGGAACGCGGTTTGCACATGCCTCTACTCACTATGTTCACGTCAATTGCTTTCGATATTTTTAAGGCTGATATTCACCAACTTAAACCGGTGGAGCGCCTCTATCTTCACACTCGTTATCTCGATTTTAACGAAAATCACGAAGAACTTTTACAGCATCTAGTTCGCCTGCAAGAACTTAGTGCGACTTTTTGTAATGACCCCGATCTTACATTGATTACAAAATTGACAGAAGCACGCGCGGCCATTTTGACAGAAACCATCACGAACTCGCAGCTTTTTGAACTCGCGCAGCTCACTCGCCATTCTGATTCTGTTTGGCAAGACGAAGCCCGCGAGACCATTATCAAGGGTCAACAAGCCCTTCAATCTCGCGAAAATAACTAGCGAAAATCCCTTGAAACGCTTTACGAAACCGTTGACAAAATGGTGTCATAGTGACACCATGCGAAAGCTTTAAAACTGGCCCCAGGATTGCTTTTTTCGGGTGCCAGGGGTGGCAAAATGAACGTTCGTCGATACAAAGATATCATTGCTGTAAAAACGGCTTCTGAAAAAGTTTGGGGCTTTCATGCGCGCAATCTAGATGTCTTTGAATTCACTGACGAAATGTGGGCCGCTCTCACTTCTCCTTTAAGCCTCACGTCACAACCCGATTTACTCCGCGAAATTGAGCAAACTGAACAAGAAATATCTAACGATGTACACGATGCCCAAGTGACACCAGCTATTCGTGGAGCCACGCCCATACTGCATGAACTTTCCATGAATATTGCGCAAGTGTGTAACTTACACTGCTCGTACTGCGCAGCGGGAGGCGACGGTTCTTACGGTTCGAAAGTAGCTAAGGTAGATCTTGAAAAAGCCCGCCAACAAATTTTATTTTTCATCAATGCGCATATTGATAAGTCGCCATTGGTAAAAGCGAATGCTGAGTTAGCGGAAAATAATCGCGACGCCACAGTAAATCATCAAGACATCTCCGCTCTGCCCACTTTTAATATTCGCTTTCTTGGTGGCGAACCTTTGCTTTATCCACAGGTAATTCGTCAGCTCTGCCAATACACCCGGTTAGTCGCGGCCGGCCAGCCGCTGCATGTGACATTTTCAACGACGACAAATGGCACGTTAATCTCTCGCGAGGTCGCCAATTTACTCGCTGAATTTAATTTTTCTGTGACGATTAGTCTCGATGGCGACGCTAAAACCAATGATGAATCACGTCCGTTAAAAAATACTCAATCGTCACATACGTCAACTGATCTCACATTGAAGGGCTTAAGCGAACTCAGACGTGTTCGCTCACAATTGCGATCTCTAAATGTGAATAGCGTTTTTGGCGCCCACA
>JAYUVI010000491.1:0-4220 GCA_043754135.1 Bdellovibrionales bacterium
GTAAAATTCGCCGCCTCTTCGTCAGCCTCGGCCTTTGTGAAAAATCCTTTGTAAGGCAGGCCGCAGCCGACAGCTGGTTTCTCAACGGACAAATCTCTAAATTAGTTGAGACGCTCGCGTTTTTGCAGTCAGGTCAAGACATTGACACAAAAGATTTGTATCTCGCCATCATGCGGTTTTGGGATTTAGACGGTGGTGCGCCTTACGCAATTCAAAAAAATCAATCTGAATTTTCCGCAGACGAACGAAGATTTTTTGCAGAACTAGACGCCAATTCTCCACTGACATTGCCATCACGGCATTACTCACCCAAAGAAGTAACAGCTATACGCACGAGCTACCGAGGCACGCCACTTTCGCAATTGACTGTTGAGCAAGTGGATTACGCTGTGGCTGAAAAAATGAAATTCATGGTTGGGCGTGAAGCCAAGGACGCTATCGCCCATCGCTACCCTGGTCGCGCCTATACCACACTGAAAGTAGAAGAAATTGACCCCGTTCTTAAGGAGTTAGGCGATAAAACATTGATGGAGAGAGCTGCCATGTTTCGTCAAGGTTTTCGTGCCCCTACAACAGATAAAACTCCGAAGTATTTGCAAGCATCGAAAGATTTAGTCGCAGTCACTACAAATACTTTACCCGCAACAGTCGCTATCTCTTCTCAAGAACTCATCGCTTTTAAAAATGTAAAAAAAGAATTGCCGACCGTGCAAAATGCTATAAATCGCTTAGATATCGCCTTAGCGAAAATCAATCCCAGTTCAGAAGAATTTCAAAGTGCAGCCGAGACTTATAGAACTTACGTCAATTTGTCTTTGTATGCCCCGCATGACTTAGCATCGGCGGGCGGTTTGCTCGATGTTTTAGCCGTGGCCTCAGTTGAGTTTGGTAACGCCGAAGATCGCGCCGACTATGCAGAGCTAGTTCGCACTCAGTATAAAGCCATACGGAAAAAACTGGCTAACACTCATCAAATTTACGGGAAAAACTACTACGATCGTGTGATCGAATTATTTTATCAAGTTATACAGCGAGAAGAGTGGGATCAACCCACATTACACGACACCTTCATGCAGCTCCAGCAACTCAGTGTCGATGAAGAAAACTCCTACGTGACGGCAGATGAAACGGCTTTACTTAATAAGTTTTTAAGCAGCAGCGATAGTCGTGGGTCTTTGAGATATGGTCTTTATGATATTAAATTACGCAAACTTGAAATGAATATGTACTCAAGTAAACCGGGCAAAACCCTAACCATCACACAAATTGAGTCATTTCAGATGGGCTCAGGGCAGTATGAGCCCACACTTCGAGAGCTTGAAAAAATAGCTCGTGAGTATGGCTTCATTGTTTTGGGAGTTGAGGGCGTCGATAACCCCAGGCACTGGCCATTCTATGAAGATCGCATGAAATATAAACGACACCCGCGTGATTCAGATCAAATGCGCACGTATTTTACTGAACTTTAATTCTACTCTATTCAACCTAAGAATCAGTTCGCCAGGACTCATGCGCCTCGGCTCCGATCTCTTTTTGATCGGCGGTCTGGCGCTGCTCGCGCCGGTCCTGCTTAAGATCTTTGATGCCGTCCATTACACGCGTGTGAAACGCTTGCAAGAACTCGGGTTCGTTGATGGTCTCCACGGCTATCCGTGCCGGGTCGGCTTGGCGCAACGATCGCCTTAAGCGACGGAGATTCTCGAGAATCACTTGATCCTCAGGTGAATGCTTGAGCAAAAAGGTCAGCCGCTCGATCTGTTTGAGCGTCACTTCACCTTCCATAAAATCCACCCACTCACTCAACTTTCGCATGCCTCAGCCTCCAATTGATCTTGTGTGCTTTGGGGGAGAAAAACTTTGAGCTGCATATGATCACCCAAAGTGTGGCGCAACTTCATCAAAGCGTGACGATAATTCGCTTTCGCCGTGTCGTACGGGCATTGCATGACATCGGCAATTTCGGCGAAGCTCATGTCATCGAAAATTCGCAGGCTCAGCGCGGTTCGCTGTTTAGCCGGCAATTTTTGAACTTCAACCTGAATCATCTCTTTCAAATCTCCGTTTAAGTATTCGGCCTCAAAATCGTAGGCGTCTGCTACGTGAGCCTTATCAATATCTACAAGATCAAAAGTCTTCCCGCGCAGTTTGTTTTTCGCGGTGTTGAGCGTGATCTGAAACATCCAGCTCTTGAAGGCCGAGCGCCCCTCGAAGGCGTTGAGTTTTTGGTAGGCCTTCATGAAACTTTCTTGGACCACATCTTGCGCCAACTCGAGGTCGCCCAAGACACGATACGCCAACCTAAGAAGACTTTTTTGGTGTCTAAGCACCAGTTCTGAAAAAGCGGATACATCTCCATTTTTAGCCCTTTCGACTATAATTGAATCAGCTTCCATAAGCCGTTCACCTCCCATGTGACACGTCCTTTGTCTGGTTCGGTTAAAAGTTTCTTTCTCCCCTTACTCTGCTGCAGAACATCCTGCTCTGCCTTCCCACTTTTCTAGTTGAGCAAAGGGAGGGCCAAGAAAATGTGGGCCATTTCGCTATCAGGTCGGTGCCGTGGTTTGTCATTAATGTATCGAGACTGATGCGAGTGTTAGAACCGCTTGCACTTTTTTTAGAGAATTTTTTCGCACCTACTAGACTTTTCGAGAGGGACATTGTGCGCCTGCACATTTTTTAGTCAGTAGATTTGGGATTTGTGAGTGAACGTTTTTTGTCAATCCACGCAAAAATTTCTCAATCACGGAATCGTAGATACTGACTACCAAACACTTCTTGGTCACAACCAAAAAGCATTCATTGCCCACTAACTAAAAATCATCCTTTGCCCACTAACTAAAAATCATACGTTGGAAAAAAATCCACGGGAACATTCTGTCGAGGCAACCATCTCGCTAACGCACCGTTGAGTGCGACAATGCATTGTTACGCGTCCGCCTCAACCAAGCGTAAAAGATTATGCTGCTGACAGAGCAAACGAAGGTTGTCGACTGAAGGTTCACCGCCAAAAGCGAAAGGTTTAATATGATCTAGCTGCAATAAGTGAGTCGAACTGCAGCGTCGACTATTTGGGCTTTCGATGTAAGTGCAACGGCCACCATCGCGTTGCCACACTTTTTGTCTAATTGTTGTCGGGACATATCGCGAACTTTTACGCACCGTCACCCGCGGCGCACCAGAAACGTCGCGTTGAGGCCAAGGCAGTTTTATTCTGTCAACGTCGTGCGCAGACGCGATATTTTTCACTTGCTTTGCACGCTCGCGGCTTTTTGACGGCTTTGCCGCTGCGACTTTTTTCGCCTGTCTAGCGGGATCGATCCTTTTCAAACCCATATCTGCCAAGTAAGCAATGAGCTCACGGTAAGTCATTGAAGGATTCACGTGTGAAAGCAAATTTCTGAGGTGATTAAGCTTCTGCTTTAAATCTTCATCGACAACAATTTTAATTTCAGTTTTGTTCTCAGTAATTTGTCGCACTTTTTCGGACGGCAACTCTTCGGGTCGAAGTTTAAGCAATTCCTTTTCAACTTCGCGTGTGGATTTGTATTCGAGTTTTTCAATTAATTTCAACTTTTCGTCTCGACTCTGCGGCAATTGAAACTGCTCACTCGTCGCCGCATGCTTTTCAGCCAATTCTACTTCTCGCGCTTTAGCGCTTTCCTCCGTATTTTTTTCTGCAGACGTCTCACCGCTTTTTTCAGAACGGCCTTCTACGCGTTCATCTTTCACATTTCTAAAAAACTTCTGTGCTTTGCACGCAGCTGTCAAACTCAATGCTCCGCTTTCAATTTTATTTGCCACCTCAGGAAAATCGCGGGTCAAACGCATGGCGCTGATTCGGCGATACGCGGCATCTTCAGAATACGAAAGTTCTTTAACCACATACTCAAATAGGCTGCGAAAACCCAGTTTTAAAAACAACTTGCGTGTCTCGATTTCACGTAAGTGACGCAAAATTTCAACTGTCAGTTGTCGTTCATCTTGAGCCAATTTCTTGGTGCGATCGAGCAGCTGTTCGTTTGAGAGTTGCTGAATCATTGAGACCTCCTAGGGAAAATGAAATGGAAACCTTTGGCTGCGACAACATAACATGAGTTTTAAATCGAATTTTTATCAGATTTATTTTTCGCAGTTGGCGTTTTGAATACGTACTGCGATCACGTTTTAAAGCAGTAGAATAGCGAGAGTCGCGCGCGATTCTATTTCGAACCATCTATCTC
>JAYUVI010000492.1:0-5805 GCA_043754135.1 Bdellovibrionales bacterium
ATTTGATACGCTCATGCCGGGGCTTTTTTAAATTATGTATTGAATACAGAGAAATGGCGCGACTAATTCACGCCATCAACAAGGTTATCTATTTTTAAAGGCTTAAAGCCGTCATTTAGAATTTTCTGGTAGCGACCAATATCACTGACCGAGCCGTACCAAGTATTTTGATCAGAAGAGCTCGGAGTGCCACATTGAGTACCCAATTCAGAACCCTTCGCCGGCACTTTGCGCCAATAAAGCGACATAGCAATTTCCATTCTCGGGCCTTGGTAGTATTGAAGTTTAATCGGCAAACGCGTGCTGGCCGACATGTAAACTTCAACGTTTTTAACCGCACAACCCACTTTGGTAGCGTGTACGCCATCGTTGTTGATGTGCGCAGTCGCATCATACGTGATCGCTCCACTACTGGCCTTAGTACCTAAGAACAAATTCGAACCATCATCTGACACGATCAAGAATTGATAATATCCCTCGGCATCGTACGCACCCAACTTCGCAACGCCTGTCATCTCGAGGGCGAACCATTCATCAAGTTTTCGACCACTGTCATCATTGATGAGGGCATTTTCAGTAGTTGAAAAACCCTCAGTGAACTTACGATAAGGCACATCTAAATATGGTAAGTAAACAAGTGCGTTTGATTTCACACCTAAATCAATCAACTTTTTCACTGTCGAATATTTAGCATTCAACTGATTATTTAAGTCCCCAACAGTAGTCGTCACAACTCGCTCAGAGGCTGGTGCGTAAAATAAGTTAGCGCGCAAACCTTTAGGGCATTCTGAGCTCGTGGTTTGTGCAAACGGATCACACACTATCTCTTGTAGAGAGAAAGTCATAGTATTCGACTGCGATGTATTGGCGGCATTGTCAGCCGCAGTAATATAAAAACTGTACAAACCTGAAATCAAATTGTTGTAAGTGATGGTCGTTTGATTGTAGCAATTGTCTTCACGTACATCGGGACCTTTGGTGCGATAGCATTTAGCTGCAGCTACACCTGAGCCGGCGTCCGTGATCGTGAACTTAATCGTAGCAGTTTTAGCTGTGTTGTCCGTAACGACAGAAGTAATTGCAATTACTGGTCCAGATTTATCATACATAAACACGAAGTTAGGAGCTTTTGTCTCGATACCATTTCGCAAGGCTGTCAGGCGCACTACATACTTCGTATTTTCAGTGAGGTTACACGCGCTCAATGCTTTTTCTGCTAAAACACCAAAAGCGCCTGAGCAAAACATAACTGTGTTGGCCTCATTGTAAATGGCCGCTGTGTAACTTTGTGCTCCGGCTGATGGCGAGCCTTTGATTACCGGTGAAGTTGTCGCTGCCGTTAAGTAGTTATCTACTTTTACATCAGCACCGCCGGTGATACCCAAAATTTGAAATGCACCTGAAGCTTGCGTATCCACTGAAAAACTATGACTTGCGGGGGCTGAAACCAAGCCCGCTTTATCAATCGCCCACACCACAAATTGATGGTTACCATCCGCCAAATTATTTAAGACTGACGGAGAAACACAGTTCGGCAAATCGGAGTTATCAAGTTTGCACTTGTAGCCAGCAATACCCGAACCTACACCATCGTCACCTTTGAAGTACACAAGAGTAGAATTGATCGCGATCATGGCAGCAGGCTTAGGGTCGGTAATCGCCACACTCGGAGCCGTCGTATCGACAATCCATGAATATTCAATCGTAGTTGATTTATTACCGGCTTTATCAACAGCATAGTAAGCCACTGAATTTCCACCCTCATTTGCGTCCGTAATGACGAGGTGAGTGGTGCAATCTGTAAACGTAGCTTGACCAGTCTTTTTACAAAGAAGCTTGTCCACACCGCTGATTTCATCCATGGCTTTTACATCAACATCAGCTGTTTTAACCGCCATAATTTTATCTGGCACATTCTCAAAGCTAATTGTGGGAATTCTTCTATCTAAAGTGATGTTCGCGGCGATACAGCCCGAGAGCTTTTGATTTTCGCTACGCAATTTGAGATAAACTAATGCCGACCCATCAGCATCAGCCAACAGCCAACTTTTTGCGTCGGTCACGGGCTCAAACACATCTAAGTTTGAAACGCCGGGAACACAATTTTCATTAATGATTTGCATCTCTACCGCGTTGTCTGCCGCAATACCCAAAAGTACGCTGATATTATTAGTGTACAGCGCTCCATTATTAATGGTCAGCAAACCATTTGGGCTCAATGCCAAAGCCCCACCGGCACCCTCATCGGTCATCTTACTGAAGCTGACTTTGTCAGAACAGTTTTGAAAGAGCGAAGCTGTTCCTAGCATGCACAATAAAATCAACAGCTGTGGTCGCCATTTTTTTAAGTTATTTTTAAAGCTAGACATAGGTTCCCCTTACATGACGTCTTATTACATACTTATCGTCTTCTACCTCATTTTATTGCAATTGATTGGCCAGTTTTTTTTTCGTATCAAAATGAAACGGGCCATTAAAGTTTGAGTTTACAGCTGTTTACATTCAGCGAAACCGTCTCATTATGGGACGTCTCGTTTTAACCGTCCAACTTCAGTTCATCGTAAATTAAAAAGACATTAATAACATTCAGGTAAGGGAGTTAAAGAGTGTGGATATACTTTTCTAAATTCGTATATCCAGAGCCATCGCTGGCTAGCGAGCGACTATCGGGTATTAAGCGATTATGACCGTGAGCCTGCTCCCATGTATCGGGCATACCGTCATTATCAGAATCCATTGGCGCTGCACCGGTTCGGATCACTGGGTATCCGCCGACTTGCGTGGGAGAATCAATAATCGCGCCTTGATTATTCAAATATTGATTGATCAGCCGTGCATCGACGGCATCTCTTCTAGAGGGCAAGGCCCCAGCCGCCGCCAAAATGCTACTCACTAACGTTGTACTCGCGCTCTCGCGACCGACTGACATAATATCAAACGCGGACACACTTAAAAACTTCATCACCGCACCAAACTCATTAATTAAGCCATTGAGCGCGGGCATGTCGTTACCCGAGATAAAAATCATCGGTGAAGTCGAAGATGTGGGAATGTTAAAACGCATTTCTGCAGAATCACTTTCGAGAGCTGCAGATGAAGGGCCCGGCTTATAAACATTGCCGATGAAATTCACTGCTGTATTTGTATCAGGCGAATTGACTTCACATGGTAACTCGCCCCAGTTGTAAACTAAATTATGGCTAAACTCTTTTGTTCCTTGATCCTGAATCAACGGATTTCTAAAATCGTTATTCATCACCAGGTTATGGTGAAACGACACCTGGTCTGAGCCCCTGCTTATCAAAACTCCAGCACTGTGCGTGATCTTCTCGTGTCGACTGCGATTTAAACCCTCAGCAAAAATCGACCAAGAAACCGTCACACCGTGGGGCTGAAACCATGTGCTGATCACTTCATCTTCACTCCAACTTGCGGAGACGTGATCGATGACCACGTTGTATGCCCCAGTCTCACCAATGCTTGGCTGCGGGCCTAAAATAGCAATGGCATCGTTATCTTCAGGTACGATGGGCGCTAAATTACCTGGGCGAAAACGCAAGTGCTGAATGAGTACATCGTGAGTGGCTACAACGAGACCTGCACCCTTAATTAAAATTCCATCGCCAGGTGCAGTTTGGCCTGCGACCGTGACGTAAGGGTTGTGAATGTACAAAAAATCATCGAGTTCAATAGCGCCAGCGACACGAAAAACAACCGTGCGTGGCCCAGTGACCTCGAGCGCGGCACGCAACGAGCCTGCTCCACTTTTCGCCAACGTAGTGACGGCTATCACTTGGCCAGCCCGCCCCGCGACAGTCTCAGTGCCAGGGCCCTTTGCACCAGGGAAAACCGGCAGACACGGCGACACGCACGCCGCTTCATTACTGTCAGGTGGCACATATACAATTGCCGGCGTCTCGGTAGAACAACCCGTCGCGGCCAACAATGTCACTAGCGTGAGAAGAGTGAACCAAAATTTTTCTATAGCCGTCATAAAAATACGCTACTTTCCATTATTAAATTTTTTTTATTTTTACGTACAGCTTAAGGAGGCGTTCGACTAAAGCCAAAAATTATTAATATAGCCTTAAGGACACTATAGAATATTCTAGCTGGGAAAGCAGATGCAACCCAAAATAATTAGATCGGCAGTCTCAACTTGATACAAATAAAATCGCTTATCGAAGTGACACGATTAAGCTGATTGCTCAAGCAGACAGTGGCGAACCTTTAGGTTTTTCTTTTTTGATGACCTGTGGACCAGGCACTTCGCTACCATTTGCGGCCGCGGATCGTTGTAGTGGATCTTCCGTGACGTTTGTCTGCGCCTCGGTTTCTCTTTCTGCCCCGCCACTTTTTTGCGCTACTGAATCTTGCGCTACTGAATCTTCTGACGCCTCTCGCAGTGATTGTGAAACTTGCTCAGTTTCGGCACTTAAAGTGACGCCGTCCAATTTCGCGCTTATAGTAATCTCGGCTTTCAATAAGCGCGATACAGGGCAATTCTTCTTAGCTGTTTCAGCTGCTTTTAAGAATTGTTCTTCAGTCGCCCCTGGTACATTTGCGCTCATATCGAGATGCACTTTGGTGATGCTCCATTGTTCGTCAGTTTTACCCAACTCAACGTTAGCAAAAGTCCTTATTGTCCGCGCAGTTAAGTTCGCTTTTTGCAATTCACCACTGAACGCCATAGTAAAGCACGCGGCGTGCGCTGCCGCTATGAGCTCTTCCGGATTAGAACCGACTTGATTTTCAAAACGTGTAGTAAAAGAGTAGGGAACATCATACAGCGATTGGCTCTCGGTAGTAATTGTGCCACTGCCTTCTTTTAAAGAACCGTGCCACACGGCGATTGCATGTCGTTGCATTGAACCCCCAAATTTTCGTAAAACAAAAATGTGGACCCGTAATCCTAAGGTATGCGGATAAAGGGTCCTTGGCTTAAGGTCAACTCTCGTTGAAACCGAATGCCGCCAGATATCGCCCCTTGTGCCTCTGCTTGTTGTTCTTTTTCAAGAATTTCAAACCTATCACACTTCTAAAGTAACCTTTGGCAACATCTACAGAATCTTACGAGCAGGATTAGTGCCAATCGCGGGCCCGCTCCAGTTGCCATACACAGGTTGTCACCGGGGAGCTCCGCCACATGGACTTCTTTTTTGTAGAACAAAACCCCAATTTAAGTTTAATGTGACTCATTCATTTGGAGGACTTTATGATACAGCCACCACTTCTTTTGCCCATGGCTTTCTATGTTTTTTACATTTGGTTACTAGGGCTTTTTCTTCTCATGGGCCGTATCAGCGCGGTGAGAAAAAAAGAAGTTCCCCCGCAATATTTCAAAGCCTTACAAGGTTTTGATCTGCCCGAAAAATTACTCAATCGAACCCGTCATTACGATAACCAATTTCAATTACCACTTTTATTTTTTATCACATGCCTTGTTTGGCTGGCGCTTAATCGAAGCACACCCGTCGTTGTAGGGTTAGCCTGGGCTTTTGTCGCCTCACGACTAATTCACTCCTACGTGCATCTTGGAACTAACAATGTCATTCAGCGAGCAGCTTCATTTGTTATCGGCTGGGTCATTCTCGCCGCCATGTGGGTCTTACTTATTTTATAAGGGCACTAAACCAATCCATTCTTATAAGTCAGCTAATGCTACTTAGGCTAAAATAGTGATTAAAAAATTTAAAGGCCCGTCACCAAATAAGCCAATGCCGGGTAACTGGCGAGCCAAGCCCATACAAACCGATTGAGCCCAAAGATAAAAAAGTTTACTAAATGAAAAAAAAGAGCGAGTGC
>JAYUVI010000493.1:0-2086 GCA_043754135.1 Bdellovibrionales bacterium
GGTGAAGTTAGTAAAGCGCTCGATATGTACAATAACGATTGTGGTCACTACCCACCTGATATGGCGGCACTTGCGCCTGGCGGTGAATCGTCTTGCACCAATTGGGGCCCTGAACCCTACATTAAAAAAGTTCCCGTCGACCCATGGGGCACGCCGTTTCAGTACATTCAAGAAGGCAGCTCTTTCAATTTAATTTCATTGGGCGCAGATAAAAAAGAGGGTGGCACTGGGTACGACAAGGATCTCTCAACAAACGACTAGAGGCTTCACACTTCTCGAAGTCATTATCACCGTCACCATCATCGCAGCTGTGGTGACGATGGTTCTCCCACGCATTGGTGGTCGCTCGAACGAAGTGCGCGCCACCGTTCGCAAGCTCGCCGTGCTCTCCCGTGATTTACGTTCTCGGGCCAAGCTTAATAATGCCACCTATCGTTTAGTGATCGCACTGAGCGACGAAGAAGGTGAAGAGGCCGACAAAAAAAAGAAACAGACTTACTGGGTTGAGCGCGCACAGGGCGAAGTTCTGAATAACTACGACCCCAAAGACCCACCGAAATTACAGTCGAAAGAAGACAAAGAAAAAGAAAACGAACGAGATGCTGACGACAAATCGCCACCACCACCCTTTGCACCTGACCCGCAAGTTATGAAAAAACCCGACGAGTTACCAGCGGACTTGATGTTTGAAAGCGTCGAATTGGTGAATGTAAAAGAGCCGATCACCACTGGCATTGTTTACATTCATTTCTTACCAAACGGTTACACCGACGAAGCCGCGATACATTTAAAACGCGGCGAGAAAGTGGCGTGGACACTCGCCATCGACCCGCTCACCGGTCGCATGGATATTCTCGACGAATTTCGTAAACTTGAGGATTTGAGAGCGAAATGAAAAACGGTAGTCGCGGTTTCACATTGATTGAAACGCTTGTTGCCCTTGTGGTGACGGTTTCGGCAGGGTTGTTGCTCGCTAACTCGTGGTCAAGTAATTACGTGCGCGTGCGCAAAACCACTTTACACAACAACGTGGCCTTACTTCTCGAACGTAAAGCCGTAGAGCTCCAAGCCAAATATCACGGTAAAAAACTAGATCAGATCAAAGAGGAAGAGGGCGATTTCGGCAAAGAGTTCCCCGAATTTAAATGGAAGTTCGCGACACAGCCTTTTATCATGCCTGATCTCACCGAATCTCTAGGCGACAAAAAAAGTGAGATGGATCCAACCGCCCTGACCGTGTTGAGTAAACTTCAAGAGGTCATGGGCAAAGCGATCCTCGAAGGAAAAATCACGATTATGGCGACGGTTTACGACAAAATACGTGAATATACAGTCACTTTATATTTCGTCGATTATGAATCTGAGATCGCGGTGGGGATGTAACATGTCTCGAAATCCACTCCCCACTTTTAAGACGACAAAAGGTTTCACGCTTATCGAAGTGGTTATAGCCATTGCGATTTTGTCATTCATTTCGATTTTTACCGCACGCATGATCCAGCAAGGCATCAAAGCCCGCACTAGCATTCAGGCGCAGATTGATCGCAGCGGCGCGCTCACTACTGCTTTGCAACTCATGAGCCGCGATATTGAACGGGCTTTTAATTATCACGACATCAACATTGAACTTTTCAATGCCGCTCAAACGGAGCGTAAAAATAAAGGCAACACTAAGCCGCCGCCAACAGCACCTGGTGGACCACCGCCCGTGACACCACCACCTCCCCCGCCGCCACCAACCACTACCGGAAACAACCCCGACGCTTTCAAACTCAAAGAAGAAAAAGTTCTGACCAAGTTCATAGGCATTGGCGACAAACTCGACTTCACCACACTCAATAATTTTCGTGCCACAAAAAATATGCAGCAAAGCGACCAAGCTGAAATCGGCTACTATCTCGCCACCTGTACAAGCCGAAAGCAAAGAGACAAAACAAGTGAGTGCTTATGGCGACGGATGAGCCCGTACATCGACAAAGAAATCAAAGAAGGCGGTAAGGCCTCGGTACTAATTGAAAATGTGAAAGAACTTAAATTTCGTTATTTAGGCCCTGGACATGAAGAGGAATGGATTGAGAAATGGCAG
>JAYUVI010000494.1:0-2822 GCA_043754135.1 Bdellovibrionales bacterium
TTTGTATTTAATTTTTCCGGCAAAACTGACGTGGACTATTTTTGTCGCCCTTATTATTATTTTTCAATCTGTAATAGTTTGGCTCGGCCGCCTTTAATGGAGAAATGCCAATGAACCCACTCACCTTGTCTGCCCCGATCGTTACCGCCGAATGGTTACACCAGCACCTTGCGCACCCTAACTTGGTGATTTTAGACGCCACCTTGGCGCCACCAGGCAAAACGCCACTCAATTTAAATCTCGCGGTGCAAATACCACGCACGCAGATTTTCGATTTTGATAAAAAAATCTGTGATCAAAACTCATCACTCCCCCACATGATGCCATCGCCTGAATTTTTCACCCGCGAGGTGCAGGCTTTAGGCATCAACCGAAACAGCGTCATCGTAGTTTATGATCGCGTCGGTATTTTCTCAAGCCCACGCGCCCGCTGGATGTTCAAAGCCATGGGCCATGATGCCGTCGCAGTTTTAGATGGCGGCTTGCCGGCCTGGTTAACTGAAAACCGGCCAGTAGAAAAGTCAAGAACCGAGCTGACGCCAGAAAAGTCAGGTACCGAGCTAACACTGGAAAGATCGTTGAGTGCCACGCCAGTAAGCGGTGACTTTGTCGCCAAACCACGGAGTGAATTGTTCTGCGACAAAGTAGCCGTCGAAAAAGCTATCGCAAGCAAAAATCTAATTCTCGACGCTCGCTCTGCCGGTCGATTTCAAGGACGCGAACCCGAGCCCCGACCTGGATTGAAATCAGGTCACATCCCGACATCAAAGAATTTGCCATTTAGCGAAGTGCTAGATGGGTTTCACCTGCGCTCGCCGCAAGAGCTCAAACGGAAATTTGAAGCCCTCACCGACACCGCCGTTGAAAAGCTCACGGCGGCCCCGACAGAAAAACCCATCGTGTTCTCGTGTGGGTCAGGCGTCTCGGCTTGCGTAATCGCGCTTGCGGCAGAAATTTCTGGTTACAAAAATATTAGTGTCTACGACGGCTCATGGACCGAGTGGGGTCGCCTTTAATGCCGAGTCCCGCTGCCACTTTTGCTGAGCACGGCTCTCGCGCAAGCATCAAGCTGCGCTTGAGTAGGCTCCTCGGTAAAAACCGAAGGGTCAACATCGTGCAAATCGATAGAGGCTAACAACTTCGGCCATAAAAACTGCCCACCATTTGCTTTTTCGATTTTACGTAAAAGCCCTTCAGCATTTATCTCGGCCACTGCGGCTTCAGGACTGAAAGACATATAACTCTGTGTAAAACCGCGACCCTGGTGGCCCATTTCATGTCCGGGCCTGAGCATACGAATGCCACTAGGTTTTACATAAAATCCTAAATCAGCCAAAGAAAGTTGCCCTTGCGCCATCAAAGCGTTTTGCGTGGGGTCGCTAACTCTGACCACCGTGGGTGGGTATTGACCGCCGCCGGCATCGAGAATAGTAAAATTAATATCAACCAAAGCTTTGTGAGCGGCCTCACCAAGTACTATTGAGCCATCTGGTTTTCGCAAATACATATCGTCGAACTGATAAGCTTCATACACGCTAAATCGTGGAAGTCTGTTGTTGTGATTGCGGTAGACAGCTAAGAATTCGTCGGCCGAATCAGACTCGCGCTTCATGGCAAAAAATCGAACCCGTGGTAAACCCAAAGCCTTTGTCGCATCAGCATCGAAGTAAACTAAAATATGAGAGTACTCGTCGTCACCGGCTGTCTTGTCCTGAAACAGTTGAAAGCTATTGTAAACTTCAACACCTTCATGACCAAATATTTGACTCATATCTTCAAAAACTGCACCGTACTTCATACCCGAGGTTGAACGAAAAGGGTTAAAATTTAAACCCCTTAACCTTTGCAAGACATCGTAAGTGAAGCCCACGTTATAGAGTCTATAAATTAACTCAAACATAGCATCGATATTGTCTGATAAATGTGAGGTCAGAAAATACTGCGAGTTGAAAAGCAATTTCACATAGGCATCGTGGTTCACGCGCCAAAGTCTGCTAACCGCAGCTTGCACCCATGGGGCTACACCCTCTTGTGGTGGTGTGGCAGACCCCGAGGCCGCAGAAGAATTCGTCGGAGTCGCACTAGCCCCGTTATTTTTAAACCATTTAATGATATTCACAGCCGCATGAAGCTCTTTCAATTCTTCTAAGAACCTCTCACCGCCCGGCTGGTTAGGGTTTTTATTCTTCGATAGCTCTTTACGTTCCGCTTTGGCTTCGGCTAACGACGCGCCAAACGGTAAACCTAGGACTTTATAGGCGTTTTCGACTTCATCTTTTCTGAATTTTGGGTTCGCCGCAAGTTTTTCATCGTCCGCATCATTCGCCGTAGTAGTTAACGAAAATAAGCTGAACGCCAATAATACAAACAAGATTTTTTTCATAGAATAGCCTTCTCCATTTTTAATTTCTTTTATAAGTGTTCCAAGACAGCGTGATTATTCGCATGACTTTTTCAGCTGCCTGAATTTCTTCAGCACTCGCTTTTGCTCGAATTAAAGCATCTGGGTGAAAACGCGCGATTAAATTCATGTATGACTTTGTCACTTGGTCTTCACTTAATGTCGCCAAAGCTTTACCCTGCATATTTATTCGTAGTGCCCAAAGTGCCCAGTTGATATCACTCACTTTTTTATTAAACTCTTCGCTTTGATCTTCGTTAAAATTTTCTATGAGTGTCTCCTGTTCATTCCAGACCCCATTTTCATGTAGCTGGATACCTTTACTTTGACGAGTTAAGTACTTACCAAAGCTCGTAAGAGCCTCGGCTTCTTCAGAAGTCGTCGGTCGATTTTGTGCGCGGCTAACCGAAAGTTCGGGTTG
>JAYUVI010000495.1:0-2926 GCA_043754135.1 Bdellovibrionales bacterium
CGCCAATCCGCGCGAGGCTACAAATGCGTCTTGTCGACTTCCCATGTAGAACCTTCGCCTGAATCTTGAACGAGCACTCCCATTTTGGTGAGTTCGGCACGCAATTCATCAGACTTAGTATACTGTTTTTCAGTACGCGCCTGCGCTCGCTGCACCACCAACTGGTCAATCGCATCGCGAGTCAAACCGCGCTTACGCAAAATCATGTCATCTAGACGTCCCAAGAATGCCAGAGGCTCTTCTTGAAACATCGCCATCAACTCACCATGTCTGCGTAACCAAGAATAATAAACTTCGGCCACCGCTTGTTGCTCAGGCTTCACCTTGCCCGGCATGCGACAAATATTATTAAACACACGCATGACTTCGTAATAAGCTGCCATAACCTCAGGAGTGTTAAAGTCATCATTTAAGCCAGCTTCAATTTTCTCATCGGCTTTAGTTAAAGCTTCTTGAAACGCAGCCGGTACAGGCGCTAGCGCCATGCCAGCCTTTTTCAATTTCGCACAGAAAGCTAAGCTCGAATAAAATCGTCCTAAATTACCAATCGAACGTTCGATCTGCTGTTGTGAAAAATCGACATTTGAACGATAGTGCGACGACAAAATCATAAACTTCAAAATTTCGCCGTTATATTCTTCGATAAACGATCGCCCTGTGCGCACGTTGCCCAACGACTTAGACATTTTCTGATTCGAAAATACGAGCATATTATTGTGCATCCAATACCGCACAAATTCTTTACCCGAACGGGCTTCACTCTGCGCCACTTCGTTCTCGTGGTGGGGGAAAATCAAATCCAACCCGCCACCGTGAATATCTATAGTGTCTCCCAAAATTGAATGAGCCATGCACGAGCACTCAATATGCCAGCCAGGCCGACCTGGACCCCACGGCGATGGCCAAGACGGCTCGTCGGGTTTTGAGCTCTTCCATAATGCGAAATCCACTACATGACGTTTTTGATCATTCACGTCTACTCTCGTGCCAGTCAAAAGCTCTTCAACATTTTTATTCGACAAGCGCCCGTAAGTGGGGAAGGCGGTGACATCAAAATACACATCGCCATTCGACACATAAGCTTTTTTCTTGTCGACCAAGTCTTGCACAAACTGCACAATTTCAGTCACAAACTCTGTCACGCGTGGGTTACGCGTATGCTTGCGCAACCCTAAACTTGAATAGTCTTTTTCAAACTCAGCAATATACTTTTCAGAGATATCGGCTGACGTGACGCCGTCTTTTTTCGCACGATTAATAATTTTGTCATCAATATCGGTGTAGTTATAAACGAAGGTGACATTATACCCTTTTTTCTCAAGCCAATTACGCACAAGATTGAAAAAGATAGCGCCAAAAAAATTGCCCACATGCAAAAAGTCATAAACAGTAGGTCCACAAACATACATTTTCACTTCACCGGGCTTCAACGGAGTGAAAACCTCTTTACTGCGAGTTTTCGTATTGTAAATCATCAAATCTTGCGACATTTCAGCCTCTCTCATTTCCACTACATTTGCGATAACACTAAGTCGGCGCGCTCGAGCAACGTCGATTTCTCGAGCAGCGGCACTAATATTTTCAACTCGGCCCCATGTGGTTTACCGACGACAGCAACACGAATTGGCATAAATAATTCTTTGCCCTTTACCTTGCAATTGATCTTCACTGCATCTTGAGCGGCATTGAACTGCGCCTCAGTTAAAAACTTTTCGCCGACGGCACTCACTTGAGTTTTCCACTCCCCGATTACCGCGCGGGAAGTCGCCCAGCCTAAAGTTTCTTTTGCTTCATCGTGAACAACCAACGTTGATTTTGAGACCGGGCGGTATAACTCAACAGCGTCGACTAAGGTTTCCATCGAAGTTTTAAACAGCGCTAAAGAGCGATCTTGCCAATCTGAATCGGTCGGCAATACCAACCCCGCCTTATCAAAAAAGGGTTTCAATAAACTCCAGAGTTCAGCATGGGGCAAAGCGCGCAAATGTTGGGCGTTCATCCAGCGTAATTTGACTTCGTCAAATACAGCGGCGGCGGAGTTTAAGCGATCAGTTGAAAATTGTGCGATCATTTCATTCATCGACAAAATCTCTTGGCCAACCGGTGAACTCCAACCCAGCAACGCGATAAAATTGCTAATTGCAGCGGGTAAAAATCCACGCTCGGAATATTCGTGCACGCTTGTGGCACCATGACGCTTCGATAATTTTTGCCGATCGCCACCTAAAATAATCGACATGTGCCCAAACTGCGGTAAACCATATCCAAAAGCTTCATAAAGCATCATCTGTCGCAAAGTATTCGACAAGTGCTCTTCGGCACGAAGAACGTGGGTCATCTTCATCAAGGCATCGTCGATCACACAGCAAAAGTTATAGACGGGCATGCCGCCTGAGCGCAGACATACAAAGTCGCCCACCATGTCAGAGGGGAACTTCACCTCTCCGCGCACGAGATCAGTAAATTTATACTCACGAGTCAAATCAGGCACTTTAAACCGCACGACAGCTTTTTCACCCGCCGAAATTTTTTTTTCGGCTTCGTTTAAAGGCATGTCGCGATAGGGGCTGTTCACTTGCGGCGGGCGACCGGCTTTCATCGCCTCGGCGCGCTGAGCTTCGATTTCTTCATCAGTCAAAAAGCAATAATAAGCACGGCCCTCTTTCAACAGCTTGTCGGCATGCTCGCGGTAAATCGCCAAACGCTGACTTTGACGGTAGGGCCCGCAAGGCCCAAAATCTTGCAAAGTATCGGCGTCGACACCCTCGTCATATTTATAGCCCAGCCATTTCAAATCGGCGATTTGCATGCGCAACGACTCTTCAGTCGAACGCACTTCATCGGTGTCTTCGATACGCAAAATAAACTGTCCATTATTCTTACGCGCAAACAGATAACAATAGAGAGCGGTGCGCGCACCGCCAAC
>JAYUVI010000496.1:0-2173 GCA_043754135.1 Bdellovibrionales bacterium
ATGGCGGCATTCCAAACACTGCTGGGCATTACGGCGGTGAAAACGCCCGCAACTATGCGGAAAATACAGTCAGGGTATTCAACCGGATAAGCAATTTACCTTATTCATGGTCACCGCATACTTGCCGTAAAATATCCGCAGTCTGTCGATGCAAAAGTCATTATTCTTGCACTGGTTTTTTCGCAGTTGTTTGCGGTGATCCCTGATCAACAGCTCTTACTCGCTTGCACGAGTGGAATTTTGTTGCTTGGCCTTTTTCTGTATCATGAGGCCGATGATCTTAAATTTGCACTCTACATGATGGGCGTCGGCGTAGCTTTCGAGTATGTTGGCGTCACGCAAAATCTATGGAGTTACCCTGGTCGTGATTTTACAACGGCCTCCGTGCAATTTACCGTGATGTGGGGGGCCGCTGGTTTATTTTTTCGGCGCATAGCGGGTCTTTGGCTGATTCAATCGCCCATCACTGCTTCAATCTATCAACCGGCGCACTTTGAGTTAGCTGGTGAAGTGCAGGACGTGTGGTTAAAAGCGAAGCAGTTGCGATCGCGTGGTGAAAATACTCAGGCATGGGTTGAATTTTGCAAAATCGAAAAAAGATGTGAACAGCGATTATATTCTTTGAATTATACATTTTGCGTCGAAGCCGCGGATACGGCGACCGCAATGGGCTATTTGCGAAAGGCCGTACAGCTCAATCGGGAGGCCTTAAAATTTGTCACATGTTCTGAAGAGTATGCCTTTCTGCACCTGCGACTTTGCCGTCTTTACCGCATGATGATTTACATGAAAAATGCGCGCTTTGAGTTGGTGAAGGCGTTTCAACATCTCGGCGTGCATTTTCCGCGATCGACAGTTGGTTCATTGATTTACGAATGTATCCAAATGATTTTAAATTTGAGGAAAATCCATCAGCCGTTACTCCAAAGAGAAAAACACCGTTTGGAGTTGCATGTGGCGCTTATTGAAGAAGCTGGGCTTTCAGCATATTATTTTCGTGAAATGTTAGCACTCGTACAGTGCACGTTGATCCCGATGCCACTGGCGAAAAGATTGGGGCCGTCGCCTTCACTAATGAATTGGTTGGGTGGGAGTGCGTGTGTCTTCGCCATCTTAAAACAGTGGAAGTTGTCGCATTCTTTTTTGTACAAAGCAGAAGTCGTCGCCAACTCTATGGATAACTGGGGTTGTTATCCAAAAGCCAAGATGTTGCTATGGCGAGGTTTGGCTTATGATTATATGCAACGACCGAAAGAATCAGCCGAATATTTTTCACGTATTCTCGCGCATCATCGAAATGATTTGCCTGAACAAGATTTTCGGTTAGTAGCGGCGACGCTGGCATGTAATCTCGCACTTCGCGGACACATGGTTGAATCTAATTCTTGTATTGAACGTTTGTATCCAGATTCAAGCACGATGAAGTCTCATTATTCAGGTAGTCAGATGTACGTTGATTGGTATCGTGTACCCGCTTTAAGTTTTATCGGGAGAAGCGAAGAACTCAATCGCATCATTCGCAATTCAAAAACAGTTTTCTCAAGTATCGATGTTGAGAAATGGCAGATCACCCAATTTCTTGGCGGCCTTTTGATTTATTATTATATGCAAGATGAAAAACCAATCGATGAAATTGAAGACTGTTTTGCGCGCTTCGATTCACTGAAGCTTTCGGCGAAAACCACGTATCTTGAGGCCTGTCACTATTGGGTGGGTAAAAGCTACGTAATGTTGGATCTTTTCGAACAAAAGAAAGTAGGGGCGGCAAGAGTGAAGGTGGCTTTAAGAAATCTTAAATTAACTCCGAGTCACCCGAGTCTCCGGACGCATCACCGCTTTTTGCAAGCTAAGTTCAGTTGGTTGCAAAATCCTAAATCCACTGTTGAAAATGAACTCGCGCAGGTGCAGCAGCTCGCGGGACAACATCAAAATAACTGGATCAAATATGAAATTTTTAAGCTGACTTCGCAAATTTACAAATCACGCGGCGAAGCGGCTCGAGCCGAGGACTTTAGTCAACGGGCTCAAGAACTCGCAGAGTCACTCAATTGGCACGCTTGCGCACAAGTGAAGCCGGGGAAGACCGCGTGAGCATTGAAAAAGCGTTAAGTGAGTGGCGAAAGGTTTTAGGCGCAGGCGCAGTTCTGAATAGTGAACAGGCGCACGGTAAATT
>JAYUVI010000497.1:0-4110 GCA_043754135.1 Bdellovibrionales bacterium
TGGATTGATTGGTAGCCAAACGTCGCGTGATAAAAGACGGCATTTGTATTTCGAAAAGCCCAAACATACTGAGCGCCATAATGAAAAAAATCAGCGCGATAAAACCCACCACCATGGGGTTGCCGAGAAAAGCGCCAAACAAGGCGCCGGTGCGCGCGACGAAAAGTCCGACGACTGAATAGGTAAAAGCAATACCTAAAACATAAAACATACTGATCACAAATCGCGACCGTCGTGAACGACCTTGATCAGTCGAACCTAAAATCGCCAGCGTGATCGGGATCATTGGGAAAATGCACGGCGTAAAACTGGTCAGCACTCCGGCAAAAAACACGATGAGAAGAGTGTAAAACCAACCTTTTGCAAATGCCTGGTGAAGGGGATCATCTGATAAAGCGTGATCGCTAGCGGGCATGGCTTCGATGTGTATATCGCGGTCAATAGCCACCGCTTTCGGGAATAAACAATAATCCTTCGCGCACGCCTGATAAACCAATTTGAATTTCAATGAATAGGCACCAGGCGCGATATCTTTAGGTATATCTAACCAGCTCGTGAGCACAGCATGTCTCTCTGTACCCCATTTGTTTTTCTTGCTGACCGGGTCTTTGAACTGCACTTGTGGCTGAATCTGCCACTCCTTTACACGAATGGTATTGGGCGATTCGAGAGTGAATTTATATTGATCGACGTAAGAGTGAAAACCAGCCATAAGGTCGAGCTTCACTGACATTTCGGTAAGGTGACCCGCCATGATCTTGCCGCGACCGATTTGAACTTCGGTCACAGAAAGAGCGTTTATATCGAGACCAGACTCTGGTCCAGTTTTTTTACCAAAGGCATGGAGTGGTGAAGCCGGCACGACGATAAACAATAAGATAAGCAGCAAAGAAACTGTAAGCTTGAGCCGCGAGTGACGCACGAAACCTGCCTTCATCTAAAAGTCGAGCTAGAGAGTTGATCTAGCGTTTAGTCGAGACATTGAAATCGTAACAAATTTCGCTACATCCGGCAAATGCGTATGCCGATAGAAACTATTGAAGGGGTTTATAATGGGTATAGTCGGTATAGTTGTCGTGTTAGTTTGCGTATTCGGCGGTTTCTTGCTGAGTGGCGGTCACCTGCACGTCGTGTGGCAGCCGTTTGAATTTATGATTATTCTGGGTGCGTCGTTAGGCGGTTTTATTATCGCCAACACTGTGAACACTATGAAGACCGCTGTCGGCATGGCCATAAAAGCGCTCGTGGGTAAAGGCCCCAACAGAAAAGATTACCTCGAACTTCTACAAATGCTCTTTCAGCTGTTTCAGATTTTTCGGAAAGATGGTCCACAAGCAGTTGAAAAGCATATTGAAGAACCCGATAGCTCTGAAATTTTCAAAGCCTACCCAGCCTTCTTGAAAAATCACCACGCCGTGGAATTTCTCTGCGACACGATGAAGATCACTTTATCAGCTGATCTCTCACAGTACGATGTCGATGACCTTCTTGATCAAGATATTAAAGTTATGCACGAAGAAGAGCACAAAGCTCAGCACGCGATCTCAAACATTGCTGATGGTCTACCCGGACTGGGTATCGTGGCCGCGGTTTTGGGGGTTGTGCATACGATGAGTTATTTGACCGCCGGAGTGGAGAAGATCGGTGAGTTGGTGGCCGCGGCTCTTATCGGAACTTTCCTTGGCGTTTTGATGTGTTATGGTTTTATTGCCCCGACAGCGACAAAAATTAAAAACGATATTGAAGACTTGGGTCGTTATCTTTCGGTGATTAAAGCTGCCATGGTGGCGTTGCAAAGAGGCGCCCCCCCACTCGTTTGTGTTGAGTTTGCCCGTCGTTCAATTTATCCATCTGAGCGCCCGACATTTGAAGAGATGGATGCCGCGACTAAAGAAGGCAAGAAAGCCGCATAAGGAGTAGGCGTTAAATGGCTGATGCAAAGGGTGATAAAAAACCTACGATTGTTATCAAAAAGATCACAGTCGTTGCTGGTGGTGGCCACGGCGGTTCATGGAAGGTGGCTTTCGCTGATTTTATGACAGCGATGATGGCGTTCTTCCTCGTGATGTGGCTCGTGAACCAATCGCCTGAAGTGAAGAAAAGTGTGGCCGAGTACTTTTCTACTCCCTCAATTATCGAATATAACTTCTCCAACTTTGGTGTTGAACTGACACTTGAAAAACTTTTTCTCGATTTATTGAACGAGCCGCTTAAAGCTTTCGAGCAGTTCGTTATGCCCGCTGATAAAAAACCGAACGTTATGGATATGGGTCTGAAAAAGATTCAGATTCAGTTTTTAATGGATAAGCTCGGTGAGTATGCGACCAACGTGCAGGTGTTGAGCGATGAAATCGTATTCGATATTCCAGACACCGTTTTGTTTAAGGTGGGGACCTCTGACCCAGTTCGTGAGTACGCTACTATTATGGAAGAAGTTCGCCAAGTGCTTGAGGGTTTGAAAGATGTCGATGTTTTTGTAAATTCTGAACTGCCTTATCGCGACAGTACGCGGGCGAGCGCGAGCCGCAATTTGGCCGAAGAGCGTCTCGATTTTGTTATGCGTAAGGTGGAGCAAGCGCTCACCGACCCGAGTGTTGACCTATTTGGTAAGTCTACTGTAGACAAGATGCCAGCGAACGAAAAACAGGATGCCCGTGGGTATATAAAGTTCCGCGTGCGTAACAAAGCTGAACCGAAAGAGAAGTCTGCGAAGAATTCGAAGGTGAAGTTGAAAGGCAATACGGTTTTTAATAAGAAAAGAGCCGCGGAAGAAGCGAAACGTGAAGCGGCCAGCGCTTCTGGGGCTGCAGAAACCGACGCTGCCGAAATCGATGATACCTACGATAACTTCGTCGACGATCTCACTCGCAAGGCTGAAGGTCATAAGTAGCTGAAGGCTTTTTGATGGCATCGACAAATTGGCGTGAACTCACTTTCGTTGGGTTCGATACTGAAACCTCAGGCAAATACCCACTGGCTGACGAAGTTTGCGAAATCGCCGCTGTGAAGTGGCGGGGCGGCCAGATCATTGGTGAATTTCAGACTTTCGTTAAAGTGTCGAGGCCGATGTCGGCTGAAGTGATTGCAATTCACAATATTACTGACGCCATGCTCGTTGGTGCCGCCGAGCGCGAGCATGCCGCTCGCGAGTTTCATAAATTTATAGGTGACGATTTTTTGATCGCCCACCACGCACCATTTGATTTGGGTTTTATAGCACCTGAAATTGAGCGCGCGCGTTTGCCACTACCCAAGGCCGCGGTTTTCTGTAGTAGTTTATTAGCGCGAAAAGCTTTTCCGGAATCTGAAAATCACAAATTACAAACCTTAATTAAGTTTTTTCAACTTCAGCAGGGCCAAGCCCATCGCGCTTTAGATGACGCTCGCGCATGTCTTGAAGTCGGCATGCGGGTCTTCGAAAAAATCGAGCGTATACGACTGGAGCAGGGACAAACTGAAACTTCAGTCAATGACTTGCTAACATATCAAGAAGCCCATTTGCCGTGGAATGGGTACAGCGTTTCAGCTTTGCGTGCCCACGCGGTTTACACCAATATTGTGCAGGCGTTAGAAAGTCGCGTGCAATTGCAAATTGTTTACGCCGGTGGTTCGCGGCCAGGTGAGGCGCGAACAGTGACCCCACTCGGCGTTGTGCGCAACCCGCTCGATGATTATCTTGTCGCTACTGAAATTATCGGAGAAATACCTAAACGCTATTTTTTAAAGAAAATCACTGCGGCTCGGTTGTAGTGTGATCGGCGCTCGGGGTTACATTTGTGCTTTGTGTCCCGCCTCTGTAGCTTTCGCGCAGTCGCTCAGATAATTGTTCTAAATGTCGAAAGTCATCGCCCATGCGCAATTTAAAAGGGCGGTTTACGCCGTTTAATAAATCTTCCAAGAATTTCTCAAAGGCATAGAGTGGCCCCGCCGTACGGTGGGAAAGTATACGCCCTAGCACGACAAGAATAATCACAAAACCAGCGGCGATAATCGAAAAGGTGAGTAAAAAGGGCGTAAGAAATTTACGCTCCACCTCTTGCGGCATGCCAATCACTAAAGCGTCGATAGTCACTTTGAGATAAGTGTAAAAGAAAACGCCACATATCGCTG
>JAYUVI010000498.1:0-2200 GCA_043754135.1 Bdellovibrionales bacterium
CGCCTGATCTCTTCAGCTTGCGAACGCTTGAGCCACTGAGTGCGAAATTAAGTTTTTTAGATTCATAAAGTGAATGCACTTCATCCATTATTGCTGGTATTTTTTGCACCTCATCGATAAAAACCCATGAGCCTGGCTTAAGCTTCGCCGTCCACTTCTGCAACAATGACGGGTTCGCTTGTAGCGGCAAAAACATTTTAGACTGCAGTAAATCGATTTCGATATCAAACTTCTGTTGGGCTCGTATCATCGTACTTTTACCGGTACCTCGAGGCCCTAAAAGCAAAAATGAGTGTTCGGGTAATACGACAATCCGATCAAATTTCATATTCTTATATTCTCCACTATAGTGGAGAATGTAAAACAAATTCTCCACTAGAGTGGAGAATCGTATAAATATATGAATTTACTTATTAATTATGAAGGCCATGCTGATGCTACAGCCGGTACTGTCTACGCGACTTAAATCTTAAACGGGCGATACTCCATCTCAAGGTCACGCGCTACGGGTTCGTACGCGACGTAACCACCGTACACGTTGAGGCCAGGATACAGCGCTTTGTCTTTCGCAATCGCATCTTCAACACCCATGCGAGCTAGCATCGAGCAGTATTTGTAGGTAGCGTTGTTTAAAGCATAAGTCGAAGTGCGCGCCACGGCGCCTGGCATATTCGGCACGCAATAGTGAATCACGCCATCCACTTCATAAGTGGGCTGCGCGTGCGAAGTCGGTCGGCAGGTTTCGATACAACCGCCTTGGTCAACGGCCACATCAACGATCACACTGCCTTTCATCATGCGCGAAACCATTTCTTTCGTTACAAGCTTCGGTGCTTTTCGGCCCGTAACAAGAACCGCACCAATCACGAGATGTGACCCAATGACTGATTTTTCAACGTTCAAGCGGTTTGAATAAAGTGTTTGTATGCGCCCTTGAAAAACATCATCGAGATATTCTAAGCGTCTATGGTTCACATCGAGAATAGTGACATCGGCACCCAAGCCGATCGCCATTTTCGCCGAATTAATACCCACAACACCGCCACCGATCACGGTCACTTTCGCACGCTCAACACCTGTCACGCCACCGAGCAACACGCCCATGCCGCCGCGATCACGTTGCAAATATGTCGCGCCCACTTGAGTGGCCATACGACCCGCCACTTCGCTCATCGGAGTGAGTAAAGGCAAGCTACCATCAGCATCTTGTATAGTTTCATAAGCCACAGCTTTTACTTTTTTATCGCAAAGGGCTTTCGTGAGTTTCGGTTCAGCTGCCAAATGCAAATAAGTGTACAAAATCAAATCAGGCTTCAAAAGATCAAATTCTTCGGGGAGTGGTTCTTTCACTTTCACGATCATTTGGGCCTTCGCCCAAACATCTTTCGAACTCGGCAGAATTTGGGCGCCGACTTTTTCATAAGCTTCATTAGTAATGCGGCTACCAATGCCGGCATCTTTCTCAACGTAAACAGTGTGACCATCAAGGACGAGCTGTTGCACAGACGCATCAGTTAAACCCACGCGATTTTCACCAATTTTAATTTCTTTAGGCACACCGATAATCATAAAGATTTCTCCTTTGCACATTCGCCGTAAAGGCCAGCGCAAGCATTAATTGTGAACGATTTCGAGGGGAAAGTAGACCAAGGCTTTGTCTTTGGCAACGAAGTATGTGGCGATTTTTAACGGTTTAGGCCCACAAATATTGGGCTTCGAATGGGTCTTCAGGCAAATTAGCACCTAGTTCTATGGTGCGAAAGCTTTCAGGCGAATCAATAATCTTTTTAACTAGTTTGTTCATCAAATCGTGACCAGCTTTGTACAACACCACATGCCCCATAAGCGGCATACCCAAGGTCACCAAGTCACCAAGCGCGTCGAGCACCTTATGGCGCACGAACTCATTTTGAAAGCGCAGGCCTTCTGGGTTCAAAATCTCTTCAGGGTCGAGAACTATGGCGTTATCCATACTGCCACCGAGAGCTAAACCTTTCGAGCGCAACATTTCAACGTCACGTAAAAAACCAAATGTGCGGGCAGGAGCAATCTCACGTGAAAAGCTTTGCTCGTTGATGTCAATATCGAGAGTCTGTTTCCCAATCCGCGGGTGCGAAAAATCAATTGTCGCAGTGATTCGTAAACCATTGTAAGGCGAAACATAAGCGTATTTCTCACTGTCTCCGTAGTAAATCGTTTG
>JAYUVI010000499.1:0-5348 GCA_043754135.1 Bdellovibrionales bacterium
TAAAAGAAATTGCTGCATTGCGTTTGTCAGGACATTTAAAATGGAAGATGCTGAGTACCCCTGCTGAAATTTACCGGAAAGGCTACGTGCACGCGCTCAAAAACCTGCCGCCCGAACTGCAAAAGGAAGCGATGAAGTACAGCATGAATTTGTTGATGTACGCGAACCAATCCCTTGAGACCTTAAAAAATTTATTGCGTAAATAGCCGCCGTGAAACTCTTACGTGGTCAATCGTTGGTCAGTTGACCTATTGCCAAGCCATCTCGTGTGTTAGGTGTTGGCGCACCGCATTAATCTGTTCCGCTTTTTGTGAATCTGTCCAACCTAATTCGTTTTGAAAAACCTGCGCCAACTCATCGATCATCGCGAAGCCATGATCAGCGCGGGCGAGAAAAAGCGGCACACGGCGAAGGTAAAAATCTTGCAAATGAAAACACATTGTTTCGTGAATGGCGTGCAGGGCTTCGTATTGCCAACGATTCTCGGCCTGCGGGTAATAGCTTAAAATATTATGCGCTTCGAGGCCGTGACGTTCGACGAGAAAGTGGACAGTGTCCACATCGACCGAAAATTCTTTAGCCCAATACTGCATCTGCGCTCGTGCCTGCTTAAAAGTTTCAACTGTGGCGAGCGGGTTGAGCGGCTCGAGACTGCGCGATAGGCGGTCGCCCCAACGAACTTGATCCTCAATCTTAAAATTTTCTAGCACGGCGTGAACGGTGTCTTCGGCAATGCGTCTGTAAGTCGTATATTTGCCACCGGTCACAAACGTAACGCCGCGGGGGTCAGTGAAAATCAAATGCTCGCGACTGGTTTTGCTCTCTGAAGAGGAACCATCATTAACAAGCGGTCGCACGCCTGAGTAGCTCGCCAAAATATCTTCTTCCTTAATATTTGCGCCGGGGAAGTACTCTTTGGTCACCTCAAGGAGGTAATCGACGTCTTCGCGAGTGGTGTGTACGTCTTTCGGATCGCCTTTGTAATCAGTGTCGGTTGTGCCCACTATCACCATTTCGTGACGGGGGATTGCAAAAATAATTCTCTTCTGATCGTTGGAAACCATCACCACGGCGTCTTGCACCGGCAAACGCTCGCGCTTGAAAGTGAGATGCACGCCCTTCGATGGGCGCATAATTTTTTTCCAATCACCGAGAATTTCACTCGCGACCATGTCTGTCCATGGGCCGACAGTGCTAACAAAATGTTTGGCTTTGATTTTAATGTCTTGGTGATTCACGAGATCGCGAGCAATAAGTGCTGAAACTTTTTCGTTGTTGAATTCAGCTGCAACAGCTTTTACATAACTCACGGCTGTGGCCCCCATGCGAGCGGCTGAGCGCAGAGTTTCGATCACGAGGCGATCGTCATCCATATAAGCGTCTGAGTAGGTGTAACTGCCGACAAGACCTGCGTCGTTGAGCATGGGCATTTGTGCGAGCGCTTCTTTACGATTTTGGCGCGTGTGCATTTCAGGCGCTTCGAAAAGCGAAAGGGCATCGTACAACCACATTCCTAAACCCAGCTTAAACATGCCTACACGTGAGTCTTCGTAAACAGGGAGCATAAAACGGAGGGGGTGCACAAGGTGTGGCGCCATTGAGAAAAGATTGTGACGTTCAGTCAACGCTTCAAAAACTAAGCCAAATTCTAAATTTTCTAGATAACGAATACCGCCGTGAATAAGTTTGCTCGATCGCGAGCTGGTGCCTGCGGCGAAATCTTGCGCTTCGATCAGCGCCACTTTCATACCGCGGCCGGCGGCATCTCTCGCAAGGCCTACGCCACTAATACCACCACCAATGATCGCGATATCGAATTCTTCTTGCTGCAACTTTTCAATGTTTTTTTTTCGATTGAGAATGGAAAAGGCCATTATGATATTTTCGCCGTCAGCATTTCGTAAATTTGTCCTTCGAGTTTTTTAATTTTGAAGTCTTCGAGCGGCAAGCTTATGTCGTCTTCTTGGTGAAAAAGGACTTTTTGAAAATGTTTTTCGCGGGCGATGCCAGCCGCGACCTCCATCAAACTTTTTGTGACCTGTTGATCCACTCCCACCACGCGTTCGACCCACAAAGTTTGGGTCATGCCTCGGTAAAAAAGTATAGGTTGGGCGAGAAAGTAGCCTAGGAGTATTTTTGTGTCGCTCCAGTAACCAAAGCTCCAACCCTGGGGCAAATAATGTTCTAATGATTCTTGCCGCCAGCTCGATTGCCAGCTTTCTAACTCACGTTCGAATTCATCGGGTATACGCTCAAACATGCGATTCTGCTCAAAAGTCACAATGACTGTCGCATCTTCAGGGCGCAGAACTTGCGGATAGCCGCTTTGATTTTGCATATTCTTTATTTGTAGCAACTTTGTGCGTCGACTTGAAGCTATTTTAAAAATATACTTTTTTAAATCTCAGGTAGGGAGTGCGCGTGCGAACCGTATCCGTTGAAAAAATTCGCGAGGTAAAAAATGCTATCGACCAGGCTTTAGCCGACGGCGCTGAACCTATTGCCGCTTTTGATGCTGACGGCACGCTTTGGGATATGGATCTCGGCGAAGATTTTTTTGACTACCAAATTCGCGCAAAGCTTTTACCTGGTTTGCCTATCGACCCCTGGGATCACTACCGCGCGATGCACGCGCAAGACACAGAGGCGGCATTTTTGTGGCTCGCGCAAATCAATAGAGGGATTTCTGAAAACCAAGTACGTGAATGGGCACAAAAAGCTGTCGATGAAATCGCTCCTTTGCCGATTTTTGAAAGCATTCGCGAAATTATTGATCACTTACACGCCGCCAATGTGAAAGTTTATGTGGTGACCGCGTCGATCAAATGGGCGGTTGAACCTGGCGCGGCTTTGTTTGGAATTCCCCATGAACGCGTGATCGGTGTAACCACGAAAGTGGCTGATGGAATAATGACTGATACTCAAGATGGCGTCGTGACATGGCGTGAAGGCAAGGTGAAAGGTTTGCTCGCGAAAACGGGTGGCAAGAAACCCTTTTTAGCTGCGGGTAATACGATGGGCGATCTTGCTCTACTCGAGAGCGCGACACACTTACGTATAGCAAATTGTGCTGTTGGGGATGGGCATAACAATTTCGCGACAGAGCAGAAGCTTCTCGCTCATGCGCGCGAACATAATTGGTTTTCGTTTGTGTATTAACGAGAACTAAAATAGGTAAAATACGAGGCGCGAATTAAGCCGTGAGACCGATTACGGCTTCTAGATCGCTCACTTCTTTTGGGCATGCGGCGGTCATATTTTCTTGGCCCTCTGTCGTAACAAGAATATCGTCTTCAATGCGAATACCCAAGCCGCGTAATTCTTCGGGTACATCGTGCGCATCTTGTGGCACGTAAAGACCCGGCTCAATGGTCATTACGAAACCGGGTTCGAGTGGGCGTGGTTCACCGTTTATTTCAGTCAAGCCGGCATCGTGTACATCGAGACCTAACCAGTGGCCCACACCGTGAGGGTAAAAACGCAAATATTCTTTTTTCTCGATCAGTTCTTCTTTACGGCCCTTCAATAACTTTTCGTCAATCATAATTTCTGTGAGACCGGCAATCGAGATTTTCTGTAAACCTTCACGCGTTTGCCCGGGCTTCACATTCGCGACCAATTGTTTTTGGAGATCTAAAACTTTTTGGTACACGCGTTTTTGAGCACTGTTGAACTTACCGTTCACTGGGTAGCTGCGTGTGATGTCTGAAGTATAGAAGTTGTATTCTCCGCCAGCATCAACCAACAATATTTCACCGTCACGGCAGACTTGATCGTTAAACACATAGTGAAGTGTCGTTGCACTCGCGCCCGAAGCCACAATCGAACCGTAGCCTTCACGAGCACAACCGCGCGCCATAATACTGCTTAAAAACACACCGTGCAAAGCGCGCTCATTCATGCCGGGTTTGGTAGCGCGCATAACATCGATATGCGCTTCGGCAGTAATTTGACACGCGTTACGTAGCATTTGAATTTCGTAAGCGGTTTTGCGAATGCGCATTTCGCCGAGCAAAGGCCGCGAATCTAGAATATTTAAATGACCTTTATTTGTGCGCGACCGGTTCAGCCCGATAGCTTCACTAATTTTGAGTAACGTGTCGTCAAATTCGCGATTCACAAACATCGAATGATAAACTTGATCAACTTCTTTTAAAAGTTTGGGCAATTCATCGTTCAATTTGTCGTAGCTAAAAGTCATGTCGATGTTGAAATTTGTGCGCGAGGCATCTGGACCATAGCGAAAACCTGTCCAGGTCTCCATACTGACATCTTTAGGTTGTACGAAAAGAACCGTCTCTGGCGAGCGACCGGGACGAAAAACGAGAATTGAACTCGGTTCTTCAAAACCAGTCAGATAAAATAAATTGGAGTCTTGCCGGTATGGGTAATGCACGTCATTGTTGCGAATCATTTCTGGGTGGGCCACGACGATGAGCGCCGAGCCCTTGAGTTGCGCGGCTAAACGCTGACGGCGCTCACGAAATTGCGACATATCAAATTGCGGTGTACGCACTAGAACTCCTTTTTAACGGCGGCTTTATAAAATTTTAAAAGCCGTACTTTTCGGCGATCGCTGCGCTGGCCTTTTCGCCGGCGGCTTCACCAGCTGTGACCAACAATTTACGGGAAGAGAAATCCGCCATTGAAATACCTTTTGTCGGCACTTCAATTACATCACTCACAATACTTTTGGCGCGCCAAATGGAGCGGCGGACCTCGTTCCAAAGCACAACCGTTGAATAATCATCTTTTCTCACTTTGTTGTCAAAAAGGTTCCCTTCACCGAGCACGTTCACCAGTATGATCACGCCATATCCTTCAGCTTTGAGTCGATTGACCGCTTCTTCGGCCGCGAATAAACCCGCGATTTGCGAATGATTGGATTCAAATAACGGCGGGTACGCTAAGCAACTGCGCACTGCTGATGCCATTGCACCATTTTCTTGCCACGTCATTCCCCCTTGGTTGAGATTTAAACTTGGACAGAAAAAAGGCACAGCCGCTTGACTCACATCGCGAACATCGAGATTTTGCGTCAAATATTCATCAAGAATTTTAAGTGACTGTGTTTCTTTTTTACGACCAAAGAAACTCGTACTTTCAAGGTCAATATGTTCAAGTTTGTAGAGCTTCCACTCCGCTTCGTTAATTTGCCCGCGCTGTGAGTAAAGACCGGCCACCAGCGCGCCCCACTCAAACCCCACTATTTTTTGAATCGGGATATTATGTTTACGCAATTCTTTAATTACACCGGCGTGGGCGAAAGCTTTGTAACCACCGGGGCCTAAGATCACGGCGACTTTTTTAATATCGATTGGTGCCGGAGTTGCCGGCGCCGGTGTTTC
>JAYUVI010000500.1:0-3884 GCA_043754135.1 Bdellovibrionales bacterium
CCCTTTAAAAGTTTAGTGACGGCGTCTTGCCCATTTATTGCAGAAACATGTAAAAACGCGACAGGGTGACCTTTACTGTTTACGACGCTCAGGGTTTGCCCGACTTTGAATTTTTCGGGCGCCATCTGCACAGTCACAGTGTTACTTTTGAAAGTCTTAACCGCAGAAGTGAAACCGCTACTGGCACTAAAAATAATAAATACGAAAGTGAAAATCGCGTGGCGAGGGTGAAATGTGAGCCGAGATGTCATGGAGTTCATGCTATCGTTGAAGCCCGCGAGTGTCTAGCCTCTGCCTCGCAAATTCTAATTTCGGGTGAGCTCGTTAAATGTTTTGATAAAGGCGGGAGACGACCAATTCTTGAGCCCTTCGATTTTGCGATGAAACCGGTTTTGACGACGTAAAATGTAAGATTCAGGCAATTTATTTGTACCGTAAAGTGAGGCCACTTGATTAGTGGGGTCACGTACGATGTGCACAGCCGCGAGATTTTCGCTTATTTTGTTGGCCTTTAAAAACTCGCGCAGGTCATTTTCGTCTTCATCTGCCGAAACCGCGATAAGCACAACGTCACCTTTGAATTTTTCAATTAAACTGAGCAGCGAAGGCAGTTCGCGCACGCAAGGCGGGCACCAACTCGCCCAAAAATTGACGATGACCACTTTATCTTTAAAATGCGTGAGTTCAACGGTGTGACCGTCCAAATTTTTAAGTGAAAAGTTGGGAGCCGAGTCTTCAAATTCACGAACAGAGTCAGAAACTTTTCCGGCGTTTTTGCTCACAGCCTGGGATGGCGACTGCAACGGATCAATAGCTTGTTGACCTGACATTAAGATCACATTGTCGGCAAAATAATAGAGGCCGTAAGCAAATAAAAATACTCCGACACCGACTAATACTTTTTTTAGTGATGAATTTCTCATTATCTTGCGAACGTAAACTGGTTGTGACAGTTAAAACAGTTCATATGAGTTGTCACACCGTGCACAGGGGCCGTAACTGCCGCCGCGTCTGGCCAGTGGCAACTGAAACAATTATTTGGGGTGCCTTGGTAAACATTGTTCTTATGGCATTCAACACAGTCGAGAGTGCGATGCGCCCCACGGAGCGGGAAGGTCATCGCGTGACGAAATTTTGTTTGATCCCACATTTGTTGACGATGGCAATCGGCACAGTTGGGCAGCGTACCTCGGTGAACGTCGTCTTTTTGGTGACAGCCTATGCAGTTGTCGCCCATGCCAGCCAAGCGACGATCATCGATGTGGCACTCGGTGCAGGTGAGGGCAAAGTGCTGCCCGTGAAGCAAAAAGTTTTTGTGAAAGTCTTTTGAGATCTTCCACCCGCGCTCGACGTGACATTTGTTGCAAGCACTGCCGAATTGGCCCTTGTGAGGGTCATCGTCCGCATGACAGCTTTGACAATCTGTTGACATGGGTTTGTAGTGAACGACCGGGTACTTTTTCCTTTCAGTACCAAAGGCGACGGTTTTACCAGCCTCGGGCTTGTGGCACTCGCTGCATTTAACATCGCTGTGCTTACCAACGAGTTTGTAGCGACTTTGCTTGTTGTGATCGTAGCGTGGCGAAATCCACTCTTTTTCATTGTGGCAATCGGTGCAATTTTTCGAGAGCTGTTCTTGGTGAAAATCGGCGTGACAAGTCATGCAGGCTTTTTCTTCAAGGCCAGCAAAAATATATTTGTGCCACACGGTGGTTTTTTTAGAGTTACCTTTGCCTGCCGATTTTTTACTATCTTCTTTTGTCGCCGCGACTTCGCGTTTGACCTCTGTATGACAGTCGTTGCACTTCAATTCTTTGTGAGCGCCTTTTAAAATAAATTTTGTTTTCGCATGATCAAACGGCAGCGTCTTTACAAAATCCTTTGTGGTGTGACACTCGTTACAAGCTTGCTCCGCAAACTCTTTGTGAAACTGATCTTTATGCGGGCTATTGTGACAGTCGATACAAAAATTCTGCTTGAATGAAGCGAATTTATAAACCTCTTTACCATTCACGGCGTGGCACTTCATACAATCGAGGTTGAAGTGGCGACCAGTGAGTTTGAAGCGAGTCTTATCGTGATCAAAACCTTTTTTCGTGCGGGTGGGGATAAACCAGTCGTCGGTAAAGTGACACTCAGTACATTTTTTCTTTAGCAGTTCTTTCGGGAAAGATTTTGTGTGCGGGCTGGCGTGACAGTTTTCACAAGTTTTAGTTTCAAGCGCCGCCCAATGGTAACGCCCAACAGGTTTTTCATTTTTCTTTGCGTTGACATGGCACTCACGGCACGAAACTTCTTTGTGTTTACCGGTGATCGCGTAGCGCGTATTTTTGTTATGGTCAAAGCCGTGGGTTTGCTCCCACTTTGTTTCGTTGTGGCAATTTAAACATTGGTTCAGGTTGCCCAGTTTTTTAGATTGCGCAGGGTTAAACACGTGAAAATCTTTGTGACAATCGAGGCAATCCGTTTTTAAACCTGTCCACTTGAATTGCTTTTTATTCTGCGTAACCAATTTGGCGTCTTGTTTGTGGCAAGCTAAACAATCGATCTTGGCGTGCTGCCCGCGCAGTGGGTAGTTGGTCAGTTTATCGTGATCAAATTTCTTAATAGCCCACGCGTCTTGTGTGTGACAGGTGTAGCACTGCCCATTTTGAAATTTGGCGCTGATGTTCTTGCCGTGAGTATCTTCGTGGCAGGCGCGGCAATCTTGCTGTTTGAGTTTAGGCCAAGTGCCGAAATAACGAATGCCATCTTGACGTACGGGCTTGCCTGTACGTTTGAAATCGTGGCACTCAGCGCACTGAACCTTGGCGTGCGCGCCGACAAGTTTGTAGCCAGTGGTACTGTGATCAAAAGCGCTGTCGTTAATCGCCAACGAATCATAGGCACGACCTTTGTGGTCGCTGTGACATTGAATGCAAGTGTTTTTATGTAAGCCATGAAAGCCGCGTTTACCTTCAACATCAGCACGGATTTCTTTGTGACAAGCCAAGCACTTTGAATCCGGCACGCCTTGGCCGGTATCATGACATTTTAAGCAGTCACCGTTTTCAAGATCGGCGTGACCTTCAATCAACGGACCAGGGCCGAAAAGTTTATTTAAAACACCTTCGCGTTTTTGCGCCCCAACAGTGATCGAGAAAAGTGCACAGGTCAGTAGCTGCACAAGGCTTATTAAGTAACGATTCATATTGGCCCTTGCGGTGGTGAGCCATCTCGTGGCACTGGCATATCGCGAGTGCCGATTCGGTAGGTGAGTTTAAAAAAAACCGAGTAAACGTCGACATCTTCATTTTGCGCGAGTTGCAAGCCGAAAGCGCTCAACCAGTTGCGCGAATGTTGGTACCCAGCGCTCCAATCCAAAATAAAAGGGTGAAGAGTTTCATCGTCAGTGGTCTCTTGCTCGCCACTTTCGAGGCTCAGGTCGATCTCCCAAGCGCGCGAAAAATAAGTGACCCCGCCACCGACAAACGTGCCGTTGCGATTAAATTCTTTCTTTTGACTGACTTTCACGTAAAAATCCGTTTTATCATTCAGAATTCGCGGCATGTTGGCTCCGACCGTAATATCCGTACGCTTGAGATTATCTTCTTCCCGTTGGCCGAAACGAAATTTAACCAGGGGTTGTAGACGATCAAACATTTTGTAATGTGTTTCGAAACCCACTTCACGATAAGGGCTGGGCTCGAGGTCTTCAAGTAAATCTTGTTGGCGTTTGTATTCGACAGTGTCGAGCACCATAAGGGTGAAACCTGTTTGCCATTTTTCTTGCCACAAATTTTGAAAATGTGAAATCGCATTCTGTAATCGAGTCTCTGGTTCGAAATCAAAATAAATCATGTTTGAAAAAAAATCGCCTGGGCGCCATTGGTAAAAACTGTTGT
>JAYUVI010000501.1:0-7192 GCA_043754135.1 Bdellovibrionales bacterium
TCCCTCGGCATTCTCGACGAAAATGAAGGCGTTGCTCAACGCGCCACTTACATAGTCGACCCCGATGGCATTATCCGTTTCATCTACGTCACAGATTTAAACGTAGGCCGCAACCCAAAAGAAGTCCTACGCATATTAGACGGCCTACAAACCGACGAACTCTGCCCCTGCAACTGGGAAAAAGGCAATGAAACCATCAAAGCCTAAAAGGTACGGACACACTTCCGGTAGCAGCAATGCATTAAATTTAAATAAGGAGAAATTATGCAAGTCGCCACTTTAGCAGAAACGATTAAAGATTATGGCCGTGATATTCGCCTCAACATTTCATCGGTGTTGACAGAAGAGGGAGCGCCAGGCCTTACCCTTAAACAAATTTGGGGTATAGCTTTGGCCTCCGCATATTACACAAAATCTTCACAGTTAATCGATGCTTTGCTGGCGGATGCGCAGAGTATACTCACCGAACTGCCCGAGATCGAGTCCGCTAAAGCGGCGGCTACGGTCATGGCAATGAATAATATTTATTATCGATTCAATCATTTGGCCGAAGATAAATCTTTTTCAAAAATGCCGGCGCGCTTACGGATGAACGTGATTGGTAAGCCAGGCGTGCCAAAATTGGATTTCGAATTGATGTGTTTGGCAGTCTCTGCGCTTTCAGGCTGTGGAATGTGCATCAACGCGCATATTGCTGAAGTTCAAAAAGCAGGTGCGGCGCTTGAAGCTGTACACTCCACGTCGCGAATTGCGTCGGTGGTAAATGCAATGGCTCAAGCGATTAGTATTGGTTAGGGAACCGGATTTAAAGTACCGTTTTAGAGAAAGTTATTAAAATTATTGAGTAAAACTTAGGAGTAGAGATGGAAAAGAAGAACAGAACGCCAATGGCAAAAAATTTAAATAAAATTGACATCGGAATTTCGGAAAACGACCGCAATCATATTGCCGAGGGCTTGTCGCATTTTCTCGCCGACACTTATACGCTTTATCTCAAAACTCATAATTTTCACTGGAACGTCACCGGCCCACAATTTCAAACTCTACATTTGATGTTTGAAACGCAGTACAATGAGCTGTGGGTAGCCACAGATTTAATTGCCGAGCGCATTCGTTCAATCGGTGTTTATGCACCCGGTACGTACTCGGAGTTTAGCACACTCACTTCTATTAAAGAGTCGCAAGGCGTGCCCCCAGCACGCGATATGATTCATCAGTTAGTTGCAGGCCATGAAGCGGTAGTAAAATCCGCACGCTCGATTTTTAAAATGGTCGAAGACGCCGAAGATCAAGTGACCGCCGACTTGCTGACTCAACGTATGCAAGTGCACGAAAAAACTGCGTGGATGTTACGCAGCTTGCTCGACGAGTAAAGCAAAGGCTCTCATCGCATTGATAATTCAAATACCGCTGTAAACAATTTTCACTTTTTGCGCCGTGGCTTCAGCTTTTTTGCGAGCCTGTTGTACACTCTCAGCACGAGCAAGAGCGACGCCCATCCGACGGTATTGACGCGTCGAAGGTTTACCAAAAATACGTACTTCGGTGTTCTTAACCTTGAGAGCCTGGTCAATGCCTTGAAATGAAAACTTCTCGGCGTCGTGAGCAGCCAAAATCACGGCTGAAGCGGTTGGGCCCAAATAAGTAATTTCTGGGATCGGTAAACCCAACACCGCACGCAAGTGTAAATCGAACTCTGATAAATCTTGCGACGCGAGCGTCACCATACCTGTGTCGTGTGGGCGTGGTGAAAGTTCCGAAAAATAAATATCTTTTTTAGTGAGGAAAAATTCAACTCCAAAAACTCCCGCGCCGCCCAAGTAGTCGGTCACTTTTTTGGCCATCATCTGTGCCTTTTTCAATTGTGCCGGAGCGATGTGTGCAGGCATCCACGACTCTTGGTAGTCTCCGCGCTCCTGGCGATGACCAATTGGTTTTACGAAAAGTGTCGGTCCCTTTTTTTGTTTCACCGTCAACAAAGTGATTTCTGAATCAAAGACAATGAACTCTTCAACAATCACTTTATTTTGATCACCACGCTTGCCGGCTATAGCGAAGTCCCACGCCGCTTTTACATCGCTTGCTTTTTTCACCACCGACTGCCCTTTACCCGAAGATGACATCACCGGCTTCACGACATTCGGAAAACCGATGACGCGACTCGCGTTCACAAGCTCTTCAAGTGACTCGGCATAGGCGAAGCGCGCGGTTTTCAATTTCAAAACATTGTAAGCTGCATCACGAATGGCATCGCGATTCATAGTGAGGTGCGCGGCCTTTGCTGAGGGCACGACTTGCAATCCACGTTTTTCAAACTCCAGAAGTTTCTCGGTACGAATGGCTTCGATCTCGGGCACAATAATTTGTGGCTTATGCTTCGCCACAACACGCTCGAGCTCTTCACCGTTCAACATATCAATGACTTCAAAGGCATCAGCCACCTGCATCGCGGGCGCACCGGCGTAGCGATCAACCGCCACCACCTGTAAACCCAAGCGTTTTGCTGAAATCACAAATTCTTTTCCGAGCTCGCCTGAGCCCAAAAGCATGATCTTCGTAGCGCTAAAATCTTTTCGTTTCATAAACTCTCCACTCCCGCAAAACCGCAACCCATGGCTTGGTAAATTTCATCTGTATGCCGCAACGTTTTCACCTTTTCAAAAGCCGGTTGGGCCTCAGGGTAGCCACGGGCTAATTGCCGTAACCACTGCTTGGTGCGCGCGACGGCGTAGCCACCATCGTGACACTTTTCAGACTCACGAATAAATTCTGGTAAGAGACGACCATACACTTCAGCCCAAGCCCAGGGCAAATGCGATGCGGGCGGGCTCACCGAGTTTTGTATCGAAGCGCGAATTTGTAGGGCCAGATCAGGAGTGGCCATCGCGCCTCTCCCCAAGGCTACATACGCGCAACCTGATATTTCGCGGCAGCGCCAGTAATCGGCGACAGTCCAGATATCTCCATTGGCGACGACAGTTGCGCGCTTCACCACTTCACACATTTTGGCGATGTACTCCCAATGCGCTGGCGGGCGATAAGCTTCATCCCGCGTGCGTGCGTGAACTGTCAGCATCGCCGCGCCACCTTCGTCTGCAGCCTGAGCAATCTCGCATGAGAAATTTTTATGATCAAAACCCAAACGTACTTTCGCCGTTACCGCAATATGTGCCGGTACGGCTTTTCTCACCGCTGACACCACATCAAAAACACGGTGCGGGTTTTTCAATAAAGCAGCGCCACCATCGTGACGATTCACTGTGGGTGCTGGGCATCCAAAATTGAGATCAATACCCGGCACGCCTAAACTCGCCACCACAGCAGCATTCCCAGCCACGACTTCGGGCCGACCGCCGAGCAACTGCACATAAACAGGAGTGCCTTCTTTGGTGCAGCCTGCATTTTTTAATTCTGGCGCATACCTGTAAAACACATGGGCGGGTAAAACTTTGTCAGTCACGCGCACAAATTCTGTGACAAAGCGATCAAAGCCACCAATTCGCGAATAGGTGGCACGTGTGACGGCGTCGACCACGCCCTCCATAGGCGCCATCATAATGAATGGGGACGTTCGAAGTGACTCAGCTGGACTCAAATGACCGGTGGAAGATTTTTGCATGTCCCCAGCAGCAATGCCTCAAGACTAAAGTTCTGGCAATGGTAGAAGCTACTTTTTTGTGCGCAGGTCTTGCGCGGGAGGCAGCTTAAGCTAAAATTGAATACATTATGACTACAGCCGCCCCGACTACAGCGAACAAATCTCAAAATTTAGTCGATAAGAAAATTTTCTTAATGGCTTCCGAAGACCCGGTCAAAATGGCCCGGTTTCAGGAGCTTATCGAAAAGATCACGGGCGCTGCGACGTTTTACACGGCTCAAGATGGGGCCACGGCCCTCTCGAAAATCAGCAATGCGCCCCCACATATTTTGATCACTGATGTGCAATTACCAAAACTTTCTGGATTAAATTTGATTGAAAAGGTTTCTGCCATACCCCATAGCGGGCAAATTGCCATCATTTTGGTAGGCATGCCACCTGAACAAGAAAAATATCTTGATGAAATTGTGACCGGTAAAATTCAATATTTGATTCACCCTGAAGACGAAGCCGAGTTCAGTCACTGCCTAATGAAAGCTTTGAACTTCGCCTCGCACTCAACGAAGGCGAATTTTTACATCCGCTTTGTCGCACAGAACGAAGTGCTTTTGCGAGAAGGCGATAAAGCCGACTATGTTTATTTTGTAAAAAAAGGCCGCTTAAAAGTGTTTAAAAAATTAAGTGGGGCGGCTACAGACGCAGCTCCACAAAATGGCGCCGCCACGGTCCCCACTGAAGAAGTTTTAGGCTACGTTGAACCTGGCGAATTTGTCGGAGAAATGGCTTACATTAATGGCGAACCTCGCAGTGCCAACGTCTCGGCTCTCACTGAGTGTGAACTGATAGAGGTCCCCATCGGCACCTTCGATATAATTTTGTACAAGCGACCCTCATGGTCAAAAGCTCTCATGCTCACGCTTTCAAAACGCGTAAAAAACGCCAACAATAAGAAATAACTCTTTTATAAAAGAGCTCTAAAGCGTTTCAATCCCAACCTAATACTTGGTAGCCTTTTTCGGCCAGACATTGATTGACGAAATTGTGCTGAATTTGCTTCGGGCTCAAAGCACCAGCCGTGCCGCCCACGGCACCACCTACAGCTGCACCCCTCACCGCTCCGCTAATACCACCGCTCAATAAGCCACCAAAAACGCCGCCCAACACAGCACCTTTACCCGCACCCGTTGCGACTTGTCGCGCTTTTTCATTGTCGACGAATTCATCGGCTTTGGCTATGCAGGCTTCAACGTCGGCCTCTGCCGCCGGCTTACCAACCTGTTCATATTTGTGATTGGGATACAAACGCGGTCGCGATGCACACGCGACCATTGCAAAACCTAAGCTAAGTAAGATAATTTTTTTCATAATCTTATTATGCCATAACCAGAAATTTTTGGAAAGAAGACGCAAGTTCAGCAGTCTTTAGTCTACCCTCAAATAAAAAAAGGCACCTCGGTATAAACTCTTCTAAAAAGAGGTAGATACGAGGCGCCTCTTTAGCTAGCTTACTGCTTGCACCAAGGCATATCGGGCAAAATGGTGCACATAATATCGCACAATGCTTTATCACCGAGCGGGCAATCTGTCGGCGTACCAGGGTCCCCTGGATTATTTGTTGCACTACCAACGCTGTAATCCAAAGACGACACACTCAAACCATTCGCATCACGAGCCGTGATGGTGGCAGAACCTGTGCCCACTGCTGTGACTAAACCAGCATCGGTTACAGTCAAAGCGGCCGGATTGCTCGAAGTAAACGTGAAAGGCGCTTGCGCGTTCATCACACTCACAGTCAAGGTGCTATTCGCAAGCAGAGTCGCTGCTGCTGGCACCAACCATGGACGTTTGCTCAGCAACTGATCGACAGCGGCAAAAGCATCTACGCGGCAGTTACAAGCAGTTTCAATCGACACTTTCGTACCTGTTGATTGCAAGAGTGCGCGAATCTGTGCACCTGTCAGAGTCATGTCTTGCGACTTTAAGAAAGCCACAATACCGCTCACCATTGGTGTCGCCATTGAAGTCCCTGACAACTCACCATACTTATCGCCTGGTAATGTCGACATAATTTTTTCACCAGGTGATGCCAAGTGAACTGTCGCTTTACCAAAGTTCGACCAAGATGGCTTAGCATCTGACGAACCCGACGCAGCAACTGAAATCATATTCGGAGTCCCCGCATTGGCTGGGAACACATCTTTCGTGTCATTGTTACTGCCATCATTAGCAGCCGCGGCAATAAAAATAATCCCGTGAGCATCGGCACGCTGAATGGCTTCGATCAACGGAGTCGCTTGTACTCGAGGTACAGTGGCGCCCCAGCTCGCTGAAATCACATGTACGTTTTTCTCAATGGCATAATCGATAGCACGAATAGCCGCATCTAACTGCCCCGAACCATCAGCACCCAAAAAACGTAGAGGCATAACAGAAACTTCAGCACCTACGCCGATAATTCCGCCATCAATTAATCCAGTACCCGCGGCAATACCCGCAACGTGCGTGCCATGGCCAGGGTTAGCCGAACCAGTTTCATCCATGGGATCGCTATCGTTACCCTTGAAGTCATAACCGGCCACCATATTAGGCGCGAGATTTTTATGACGGTAATCGACACCCGTGTCGATTACAGCGATCACTACATTGTGATTGCCCTTGTTGCCAGCGCGCTGCCAAGCTTTTTGCGCTTGAACTTTAGCGACCGCCCATTGCTCTTTCAAATCTTGAACTGACGGGCTGTCATTGAAAGCCTTCAGTTGAAAATTCGGCACTACATATTGAACGTTCGGATTAGCCGTAATGCTCGCAAGCAATTTCACATTCTTTTTCGTGTCGATATCAACCACGACAAAACTGCCGGGCACATGACGACTCTTCACAGAGAAACCTTCAATTCTCACATTGGCCATGTTCATAAGCTGATTCATTCCAGAAGTATTTTTATACTTCACAAGAAATTCAGCAGCGAAGCCCACCGAGCTGAGTAGAGATAAAACCAGGCTTAAGCCTAGCAAACGAATACGACGATATAACTTTGTGTTCATAGAGACCCCTCCTTAGGTGCACTAATCGTAAGTCCAGTTTGTGAAATGAAAAACACAATTTCTTCAAATGACGCACGAGCGCTCCATTTACCGTTAACAGAAACCGATAACCAATGTGATGGCCACCAAAAAGAAAAGTCGAAAAAAGCAGATCTTCATGCGAAGTCATACCGAGCGCAAACCGCGCCACCTTCGCATCGTGCATGATGTGCAAACATCTGAACATAAAGGTGTAGCAGGTCTTTATGAAACTTTGTTTCGTCGTTTCAAAACGATCGTCTTTATTGCGAGTGTAGCTCCCCTCTACGTGATTGGTATCGCGACACTGGGGGCTTCTCTCGTGCCGGGAATTATGTTTGTGAAATTCGTTAACTATTACACTCAAAACATGCACTGGGTGGCACAAAATTTCGGCTTAGGCTTTTCTCTCGCTGCTGCTTACATACTTTACACGCCAGTTCGGAGCTTAACCCTTTGATCTAGCTCGACTTTTCTTTATTTTTTTCATCCACTTTTTCATTTTCGGTTTTCATAGTTAAATTTGAGCTTT
>JAYUVI010000502.1:0-3339 GCA_043754135.1 Bdellovibrionales bacterium
ATTCCAAACACTGCTGGGCATTACGGCGGTGAAAACGCCCGCAACTATGCGGAAAATACAGTCAGGGTATTCAACCGGATAAGCAATTTGCTTCATCTATACGTTGATGGCGCATATATGTTAAAAATTGCGTCAACATACCCGAAACTAGCGATAAATTTGAACCCAATACGGGGCTCGCAAAACTACCACCAATACTGGCCAGATTAGAAAATAACGAAAGCACAGAGGTGGGGGATTGCTGTAAACACTCACTCAATTGCCCACTATAGTTAAACATATTTGTGAAGTTTTGCGCGACGAGATTGGTGGTTGTCGAATATTGGTCAGAGGGCCCACGCGATGACAGCACATCTGTGCGCACAGTTCGTGTGGCGCGATTCACCGCGAGTGCTTTTTGGCGTTCAACAATGGCGAGCGAAAGCTCATCTTGCAACGCTTTGTCCTTGGTACTTGCTAGCGCAATAGTCAGCTCTTGCAACTCTTCTTCGGTTTGACGATACGCCAAGTAATCAGTGTCCCCATAAGCTGCATGTATGTTAGAAGCCGTCTGCGACATCTCTTGCAAAATCGGCCCCAGACTTTGGCATTTATCATTGGCTTTTAATTCTTCGAGTATCTTGATTAAACCTTGCGTATCGGCACGCGCGGCGCCTGACCATGGGCCCGATGACGAACAAGAACTCGCAAAAGTGTTAATCACGCTACCAGCTATCAGCGCCGGATCGTCCGTCTTACAGGCAGAAAGTCCGGACAGAAAAACCAATGCAAGAAAAACTCGGCAGACCCAAACAAATAGTCGAAACAAATGTGGCTGAAGCATAAATATCCCCCCAAAGGACGTGCTGGAAGCAGCTAAGTGTGAAGTCAATATGAGCAAGATGTAAAAGGGTCAACATATGCGGCAAAGCTAAGCCGGTTTATGCAACCGGTCGTGACGCCTAGAAAGTACTGATCTAGCCAGATAAATAACCCTTTGTGAAACATAATGTAGCTTATCGGAGATTCGAACGTTCATGCTCCGTCTTAAGTTTTTCTCAAAATGAGCCGATCCCTTTGATCTATAAAGCGAGGTCACGACAGCTTGCAGCCGCCAACAGATCACATCTCGACATTGGAATTTCTGATTGACCCGGTCAATGGCGGGTCGGCTGCGGGCGCCCACGTGCGGTCGGTGCAGCAAATACCGTGGCTTTATCGCTACCCTGACCAACAGTTGCTGGAATGGCGTATGAAGATCAAAAGTGTAGCTGAATATTATTCGGCGCAAAGCGAGCGTGCATTGCGAGAGTTACAACAGATAGAGATTTTACCAGCCACCAAGGACCGGCTTAAAAGATTGCGTGAAGCCTTTGGGAAAAGCCATGCTGAATTTTCGGCTTACATTCACGAACTGAATTTTGATACAGTCACTACGGCAGCCGATGTCGCACCCAAGATCTTGGGTGAAACCGGCTCGCCACCACCAACATCGAACGACCACAAACACCAGACGCTTTTTTTTGAAAAAACCCCGCGCCAACAAACCGTCATGGCCTATCAAGATACGCTTTTTCGTGATTGGGTCTGGGGGCAAGATGAAATTCGCCAGCAAGGCGACTTGCTTCTACCCTACCTGAAAAATTCGCAGAGTTGGGCGGTGCTCGGAGCTGGGGCCTGTGGCTTACCCTTGTATCTTCATCAAAATATAAAGCCACGTTCTACGCTGGCTCTTGATATCAACCCTGTTTTATTTTTGCCGGTGCAGAAATTGTTAGCTGGCGAAAGTTTTAAGTGTATCGAATACCCGCGCATTCCCAAATCCGCTGCCGATGTGGCCATCGAACATGTCATTTCGCCGCCTCAGTTTAAGACTGAGAATTTTCACCTTGTGTTTGGTGATGCGCAAAATATTGAATTTAAAAAAGATCATCTCGATACGGTGATCACGCCTTGGTTTATTGATATCATCCCGCGTGCGTTCAGCGATCTCGCTCGTCACATTAATCAAAATCTTCCTATATGTGGGCGCTGGCTCAATATTGGCCAAATGGCATTCGAAAAAAATGAGCTTGCGCAAAAACTCACCCCCGAAGAAATCCGAGAAACCTTACAGGCCAGTGGCTATAAAATCGAGACGTTAAAAATAGTGGAGCTCCCCTACTTGCGCTCCCCGTACTCCACTATGAGCCGTGTGGATCAAATTCTTATTTTTTCAGCAATTAAAGAAAAGCACGCGAAAAAGCCAGCGCGCCACGAATACTTGCCCGAATGGCTGCGGGCGCTTGATACGCCTGTCCCGCCATCGCTAGAAATTCAAAATCTCACTGCCAAGTGCGAAATTTTCGGGCGCGCTTTACGCTACGTTGATGGCAAAAGAAGTTTAGATGAAATTGCGCAAGCATTTGCTCACGATTATAAAATGGATCTCAATTCAGCACGCGAGTCTTTGCATGTTTTCTTCATGCACATTCACGAACAGCTTATCTTTCGCGAATTTTAAAAAAATTTTTTGCGATTTTTTGTCTATATCACTATGAGACGTTCGTTTTTAAACTGTTCATTTAATTATCGACACTGACCAAACTTTCAACAGTCTGGAACATTCTGAACAGCTGCCAATGGGCATGACAGTTGCAAACTTACTTATCTACCCAGTTATGTTTTACCTAAACTGTAGTCTAGGGAACGACGTACCGATGGGGGATACGAAGCGTGTGGGAATGCTTCGTATCAGAATGAAACATTCTGAGGGGGAATTTTACTTTGAACTCTACCGAGAATAAACAGACAACTCACAAGCAGGTTTTTTCGCGCAGAAGCTTGTCTATCATTCTTATGACTGCCCTTTCGGCCTCGACACTCTTCTTTTTTCAAAACTGTGGTCAAGCGTTCGAAGCCGGAGGCCAATCTGACCAAGCGAGTCTCGTGCATGTGCCTGGCAGCTCTAACCCTGTTGTTGCAGGCAACACCGCACCCAAAGTGGCTATCACTGCACCTACTGTGGCCACCACAAGTTTAAATGCGGGCGCCATTTTAACTGTTAATGTTAATGCCACTGATTTGGCGCCTGGTCGTGTCGCTAAAGTTGAACTGCTATTGAATGGTCAGGTAGCGGCCACCGATACCACTGCTCCTTATATATTAGTACCGCACCTCCAACACCTGCGGCTCGGCCAAAGCGGCGCGAGCGATGCCGATCTGCGGCTGATCGGCGAATGCACCGAGTTGGTCGAACTGAACGTCGGCGAGTGTCCGGCCATCACGGACGAAGGCGTCGCCCATCTGAAGCAGCTCAAGAAACTGGAACAGTTGGGCCTGACTGGTTCGCAAATCACGGATCGCGGGCTGGAAGAACTG
>JAYUVI010000503.1:0-2162 GCA_043754135.1 Bdellovibrionales bacterium
TGGTGTAAGTGGCGGCAAGCTGGTCGTCGGCGCCCAAGAGTTTTAACAGTATGGCAGCACCACGCCGCTGTGTTTCGATATCGTTTATGCGTGCGCCCGATTCAATAAGTGAAAGACCTTGCATAGCGGCTTCGCGATTTTCAGCAATGGCGGCGACAAGCGCGTAAGATATTTCGTGAGAGATCGCCCAATACATCATGTGGCCGACGATGGTGTATTTAATCAAAATTGTCGATAATGCCGACATTGGAGCTGCCACGAAAGCGCCAACAAAAAGTCGAAGGCTCAACTCTTTCACTCCGGCTAATGTGTCTGTATCGACGGGAGCGGGTCCAAAAATTTGATTGTAGAGAATGCCAGTTGAAATCGCAATCGCCATAAAAACAGAATTGTTGATCACTTGCCCTTGAATCGACGCTCCAGCTAATGCTCGCACTTGTTTCATCGAGCGATCTAGAAAGCGGTACCAGCCGGGGCTGACTTCATTGCCGTTGGCATCGACAGCTCGCGGTAACATGGCTTTTATAGTGGCAAAAGACTCTCGCGTTGTCGGAGTATTTTCTTTAAAAGACAGATCCTTTTCGTTGAAAGGGATGTCGGCATCTACCAAAACGGTGCGTATCAGTTCGCGGGCTTCTTTTTGAGCGGCTTGTCGCAAATGTTTGGGTGAATCTGCATTCATAAAAAAGGCGTCAAAGGCTCGCGGTTTGTGGGCGGGTTCGCTCACCCGTGCATCAGCATTGTCATTGTAAGCACTGATGTAAGATGAACCCGCAAGTGCAGCTGTTTGCCCGGCAATACCGGTGATTTTACCAGCCTTGTTGAGCTCTTCAGCCGTGACATTGGCGAGACTGTAGGTGTCAACGGCGATTTGGCCCAGGGTATTGAGTTCAGTCGGCATAGTGAGAAAAGGTGTCAGCGTGTAAGTCAGAAACCAATCACTCTTTGTGGCATTCGATGCATTGTCGATCACCGCTTGAACGGGCACGTGGCCGCCGCCAAACTCTTCACTGAATTCGCGAGCGTTGTCTGCGTATTGATTGTATTGCGCCCGCAAAGAGTTCACGCTGGTTTGCCAAAACCCCTTCTTGGCCTGCGCGTTTTCTGAATTCGAATTCAAAATCTGCGCCTGGCGCTCAAAGACAGCAGTGGCGTTCACAAAGGCGGCTTGACTGAGCAGAGTTTGAAAAGAAATATTCGCCAATTCGTTTGGTAATTTTGCGAAATCTTGGCTTAAAAGAGCATGGGTCTCTCGCCAGCGGCGCACGTTTTGGGAGCTGGTGCGATCAGCAAAACTGGCGCGTAATTCATCTGTCGGGATGCCTTTTTCTTCGAGGGTCTTGATCAGCGAGTCTTCTGTCGCTGAAAGTAAAAGTGTGCTGACGTCGATTTTTTGTTCTTCTGAAACTTGCGCGAGGGCGAGCAAGAACGAAAGGCGATTGCGATTGGCTTCGTCGTTGAGGTGAGTGTGCAAAGTCTCGGCCTGTGCGCGAATGGATTCAGGCGTGGCTTTGCGGGAATGGGCGATGGCCGGTGGTTGCAAGCCGGTGCGAGTGGGCGGCAGGTGCGACGGAATACCGTGATTAATGGCACCACGAGCCAGCTGCTGACCGAGCACATTGTCGCGCACCACATCGCCGATGGGCTTAGCTAAAAAAGCTAACCAGCGCGAAGTGCTACTCAACCACTTTTTCATGGCTGTCCAATCGCGAGTGCGGTTCGATTGGTAAAAAATCGAGTTCACGGCGATGCCCACAAAAAGAATAGAAGTAACGGCGACGGCGGCTAAACCTTTATAGACGTATTGACGAGCCACGCCCCAATTTTCTGGTTGAGAATAAAATTTTGTGGCTTCTAAACTTGCGTTTGCCGTGGTGCTGAGTGTGTCGACTGAACTGAGAGCCAGAGCCGTTAATTTTAAAGAGGCATCTGAAAAATGAGCCCCAGCCGCTGCTGAAGTGTCGAGAGCCATAAGAGTGAGAGTAGTGACCACATCGGGCGCGCCATAAGCGAGACCAACGCCACCAAAAATACTTAGCAGGCTAGCGCCAGCCACTCGTTGTACAGACTGCCCTAAACTCTGCATTTTTTCAGGTGTAAATTGACGAATTATAAGGCGAAGGGAGGTTGCGCGATAAGCATCTGCAAGCTGTTTGAGCTTT
>JAYUVI010000504.1:0-14526 GCA_043754135.1 Bdellovibrionales bacterium
AATACGGAAAAACTAATGTGCGTATGAGTTCAATACGATTCAAATATAATACCCATCAAATCCTATGATGGCCCACTGCTTGCATTTGTTTCTACAAAATCTTCAGGAGGACTTTTAATGAATTTAAAACGAGCTTTAGCACTTATATTTGCAATGTGTATGTACAACTTACAAAGTTATGCGGACGATCACGCCTTCTGCTTTAATTCAATTCACGAGACGGCAAAGTACATCGTGTTCACTGAAACGGCCGTCGAATGCATGAACCAAGATCATTCCTATAGCGAATTAATGAGTTATCTCTGTGCTGAAAACGAACCGCACAGCAGCCTAGGCCCCTCAGTAGCATTGTCGAAATATTTAGATTTTGAAAAGCAATACTTACTCGCCCAACAAGCATTAATGATTGCGGCAAATCCCGCAGATCGCGCAATTGCCAATATGGAAGTCACTAAAATTAATAGAAACTGGAGCCTTCGCGGATATAAAAATGAAGTCGCCCAAGCTTTAAGCAAACTCTCAAGAATTAACTATCGGTGCACGCATTGGCCTCAGTAACACAAGCCACTAGGCTTAAAAACACGAGTACTAGGTTGGCATTTACGCAGCATCGAGATGAAGTCATTGCGCCGAATTGTTCTTCAGAACGCTGACTGGCAGTGAAGCCACCCAAACTCACTCTTGCAAACGCACAGCAACACCGGCGCCGGTGTTCGCTCAGCAAGTAATGCGCGCGTTTCTACTCAGTGAAGGTCTGTCCCTGAGTCAGACTCGAAACAAAAAAACGGCAAGCCACAAAGCCCGCCGACAACATTAATAAATCACAGACAAGTATTTCCTCAACCCCCGCGACACACGGCTCGCGAAACTCTACCGCCCGCGACACACAGCTCGCGAAGCTCTACCGCCGCGTACGCACAGTCCGCGGCGCACTATCGCTCGATAACCCCGACGTCGACGCCGATCGACCCTTGACCACATAGTCAGTGTTTGGTGTCAGCCCAGTCACCACCGCAGAGTGTGCCGTCGAATACTGACCCGTCGCTGGCGTAATTAACTCAGTCGCATTACTCGCCAAACGGTAAACAACTAAAGATGTACCCGGGCGATCCGTCGTCCAAGTCAACGTTATCGTCGTCGACGCAATAGCCGCTACTTGAAAATTCGAAATCACAGGCGCCGGTTCGTTACATGGGTTGTACTCATTTTCTTCTGGCAACAAATAATGCTCAGGCGCAATCGGCTCCCATCCACGCGCTAACAATGCATTGTAATTTGCTGACGGAGCCGGCGGGTTCACAGCCGAATTAAAATAAAATGAATTACCAGCCACTCCACAAAACGCATCGTTCGCTTCAGCCAAAGTTGCAGGTTGACCCGGGTTTGACGGAGAAGCAGGCCATGCTCGCCACATTAATACGATCGAAATATGAAAACGCGGCCCCTGATAGTAATCGAGCAAGTACGGGATTTTATCCTGAGCATTTAACTCGACAGGCATGACCGCACAACCCATCCGCGTTGGGTGATTACCATCATTATTAATCACTGTTTGATAACCACTACCAAAATCCATACTCAACACAGCCCCGTCATCAGACAAAACCGCGAGCTGATACAAACCTGGTGGCTTCGAACCCACTTGCAAACGCCCTTCATGGCGAACCGCAAAGTATTCATAAAGAGTATTGCCTTGCGGAGTTTGCAGCGCCTGCCCACTTTGAGTCACGAAACCGCGATCAAACGGTCGCGTCGGCACAAAAATCTGGTTGAAGTACAACGCGATTTCTGTGACTACACCCGTGGCGCTATCAATACCTTGCGCAAAAGTGCCGTAAGTAAAATAGTCGGCGACACGATTATAGCGTGGTTGACTGGCATCTAAATAATAGAGCATTCCGCGAATACCTTGTTCGCGTGGTAGGCCAGTTTGCCCCCCATTCATAGGGTTACAAACAAAGGTATCAGGGTCCGGCGCCGTCAAAGCCGGTTCGATTGCCACTTCAGTACCCTGATCTTCACCGCTATCAGGTACAAGCAAACAAGCTGAAGTGCTTAACATTGTGCACGTACCTAAAAGCAGGAGTATAGCCCTTGAATAATTCAAGAGTCTCATATCATCCCTCCCGTTACGTGCAGTATTGATAGATTATCAAATTTAAATGATGCTCACCGAAAATCGGTAATTTCTGTCAAGTAAAGAGACAGGTTTGTGTCGAATTGGGAGGCATTTTCGTATGATTTTCACAGTGAGACATTTCATTCTCGTTTTGCGACGGGAGCGTCTCGGCGAGTTCACTCATGAGTCAATACGTCGTTCTGCCACGATTTTTATCGCCGCTATTCTACTCGTTTGACGGGCTGGCCGTTGCGCACATCCCACTTCGACACGCCACCGCACGCAAAAAAATTCTTCACATCGCCAGCAAAACACGCCAGCATTTGAGGCTGACGCATACAACATTGTTGAAGCGACACGCGCTAATGACGAAGCACGCGAGCCACAACATCACGGAGGATTATCTATGAAAAAAATGTCTCTTTTAGCGACGGCTTTACTGCTGGCGATTGGGTTAAACACGAGCGCTTCTTCATTTACAAAAACGCGCATTTCTGACGACGAAGGCCCGCAAACTCCACCCACATCAGTAGCCCTCGAGAGTCTCGGCTCGATGGATAAATACCCGAACAAAGGTTACTCGGCATGCTGGGGTTACACCGCACCTGATGGCCGCGAGTATGCTCTACTCGGAGTGAAAAACGGTCTCTCGATTGTTGACATCACGAATGCTCCTACTCTTAACGAAGTGGCGTTTATTCCTAACACGGTTTCTTCGTCATGGACTGAAATGAAAACTTACAGTCACTACGCTTACGTGGTGAAAGACGGAGTACGCGGCGGCATTCAAATTATCGATCTCGCGAACTTACCGACAAGCGCGACTCTCGTGAACACGGTGATGGATTACCCGACCAATCACACTGTGTGGGTCGATCACGAACGCGGTTGGCTTTGGGCCATGGGCGGCGACAACACTGGAGTGACTGTGTGGGACGTCAAAACAGACCCCGTTCACCCTCGCCAAATTGTGAACTTCAACGGCAATACTTACGTGCACGATGCTTATGTACATGGCAATCGCGCGTACCTCGCCGAGATCATGTCGAAAAGTTTTTCGATCTACGACATCAGTGATATCGCTCACCCCGTTTTAATCAAACGCATGCGTGACTCGCAAGCCCCCGGCATTTCTTTTCACAATGCGTGGACTACCGAAGACGGTCGTTACCTCGCGACAACTGAAGAGACCAGCGGTCGTCACGTGCGCATTTGGGATCTCGCTGACGAAACTAATCCCGTAGAAGTTTCGCGCTGGATTGGCGCCGGCAATTTGCCTCACAATGTTCATATCAAAGGTCACTACATGCACGTCGCTCATTACGGCGGCGGGTATCGCGTTGTCGACATCGCTGACATCGCGCACCCCGTAGAAGTCGCGTATTTCAACATGAATCCATCCAACCCAACTGGTTTTGTCGGCGTGTGGGAGGTCTATCCGTTTTTCCCATCAGGCAAAGTCGTGATGTCGAGTATGGAGAAGGGTTTATTCGTCACCAGATTTGATGGGAACTAAAGTGCCAATTATTTTTTGTGAGTGCGTCGATATTTTTAGGCTTAAGAAAAGGGATGCGATGCCAAAAACCACTGCACAAGCTCAGAGGCCAACTACCAGGCTGCTGTCCAAACGGGTGAGGTCGGTAACAAATCCAATCGCCATTTTCTTAATTTTCGCCACAGTTCACCAATTCGCTTTCGCTGGCAATTTGGTGGGCAGCGTTTATGTCGATGGAGTCGCGAACGGACCAATGCGCGCTTCTGCTCCGACCAAATGGGAATTCTCTTTTCTCGACGATGTAACGAATCACCCGCCTCACCACTTTCACGTCATGCACACAAAACCGATGCACCTGATTGTGGTGAGCCAAGATTTTTCTAACTTCGCGCATATTCACCCGAAGCTCAACCCGTCGATGCACGCAATGAAATCTTTTTCGCTCGATGTGAACACGCTCAGTACTGACCCCGATAATTTTCAGCTGCCACAAGCCACACCTTTTGCCGGTCGCTACTTTTTATTCGCCGAGATTATGCCTATGGATTACGGCATGTTGACTTTTCCATTCACGCTTGAGGTTGGCGCGACCAACACGCCCGCTTCGCCGTTACGACCTGTCGCAACACCAGCGCCGGTGCCGCAACGCAAATCACGTTCTACGTCTGCGTCTACGTCTGCGTCTGCGTCTGCGTCTGCGTCTGCGTCTGCGTCTGCGTCTGCGTCTGCGTCTTCACTGCCGACATTGCTTATAAACCAACCATCGACCCTGTCTCTTGCAGATGCCGACATTCGACTCGCTGTGAATCAGACTTTCACGCACTACTACGACGTTGACGGCGCACAAGTCGACGACCCTGAACAGGCCACATATCAAGCGAGTATTGACATCGAAGCCATTGAACATTGCGGAGTTGTTGTACCGAAGCTGAATATTCATCTCGATTTTCGCCATAATATTATTCGCGAAAATACTCCCAGCAATACCAGCAAAAATACTCCCCAAAAATCAGTGGCGCGCGCGACGAGCATTGATGTAAATTTTCAACCAGTGCAAGATCTCGAGCCATGGCTCGACAGCTACGCTCACGCGATTGTGCTCGGCTATAGAGGCGAAATGGCCGCACAAAAAATCGTGCAGCACTTACACGCCGCTTGGCCCATTGCGAGCGACGATATCACGAAAGATGAGCGCGGCCCTGACCTAGAAATGGTGGCGCACTCTCACGGCCTGAGCACGCCCAGCGATATTTACCGAGCGTGGGTGCAGTTCAAACGTCACGGTCGTGTCGTCACTATGCACTTTGATTTTGATTGGCAGCAAAGTTTGCGCCCTACAATGCGACTTAATAGTTTGTGCGTGCCTAACTTATAAAATAGCCCCCGTAACCCACCGGAAATCGTTGTAACCCGCGCCAACCTCTACACTAGGCTATGATTAGTACTTTATCATTGACTTTAAACTACTCATGAGTAGTTTAAAGTGTATATGAAAAAACTCAGGTACATCAGTACTGACGTCTCCCAAGCATTGCAGAAAAAGATGGTCTTCATTGGCGGGCCTCGCCAGGTTGGCAAAACGACTTTGGCTTTACAGTTTTTGGATCCGTCATCGCCTAAAAATCCAGGTTATTTAAATTGGGATCGCAATTCAGATAAAAGTTTGATTTTAAGAGATCAACTCCCTCTGGCGCGAAACGATCTTATTATTTTTGATGAAATTCACAAATACAGAAAATGGCGAAATTTGTTAAAAGGGTTGTATGACAAACATCATGAAGATCATAAATTTTTAGTCACAGGCTCTGCTAGATTAGACTATTTTCGTAAGGGTGGCGATTCTTTGCTCGGTCGATATCGCTATTTTCGACTTCACCCCTTTTCATTGTCAGAACTGAATCGCGAGCCCAAGAGATCTGATCTAGAACTGCTATTGAAATTTGGTGGTTTCCCAGAAACTCTTTTTGCTCAAAATGAAAATGAACATCGAATCTGGCAACGCGAAAGAATGGTGAAGGTTGCGTCTGAAGACATACGAGACCTTGAGAATTTTAAAGATATCTCAATGCTACTTCTCTTGGCAGAACTTTTGCCTGGCAAAGTTGGATCGCCGCTCTCGCTGAAGAGTTTAAAAGAGGATTTGCAAGTGTCACAACCGACAATTCACCGTTGGGTGGAGGCCCTTTCACATCTTTATTACTGTTTTACTATTTCTCCATTTGGTTCGAGTAAGATTCGAGCCGTAAAAAAACTGCAAAAACTTTATATGTGGGATTGGTCTCAGGTAGAGAGTCCGGGATTAAGATTCGAAAATCTGGTGGCTTCTCATTTATTGAAATACTGTCACTATATCGAAGATACTCAGGGTTATACGATGGAGCTGCGATACCTGCGAGACACGGATTTACGGGAAATTGATTTTGTAGTATTAAAAAATAAAAAGCCTATTTTTGCGGTTGAGTGTAAAACTGGTGATAAATCGTTAAGCCCACATATTTCTTATTTCCGCGAACGCACAAATATACCTGAATTTTACCAAGTACACATGGGACAAAAAGATTTTGGCACAAACTCAAGTGGTCGCGTTTTGCCTTTCACTCAGTTTTGCAAAGAACTCGGTCTGGTTTAAAAATTCTAGATTTAATTTAAAACCGCAACTCCATTTCATCGCGAAATAACACCGTATTCTCTTTGCTTATCGAACGCATCTTAAGCGCTAATCGATCATCGAGCATACCATGCTGAACTTCGACAAAATTGTGTTTCGTCGTGGCTTGGCGACGACGACGATTCCCGGGCATGACCGACAGAGTGTCAGAGTGAATGCCGCTCGAAGTGAGCTCGTAAGTTTCATAACCCAAATAATCACTCGGGATAGTCATAGTTTCAGAATGATGAATATCACCGCCGGCAAAAAGCACGCGTCGACGTGTTCCACGAATACCATCTAAGAAATGCGTGAAGTCTCGATAGAAGTTGCCCTCATAAGATTCACCCGGACTCGTGTCACCAAAAAACTGATTGCCATGAATGATCCACGTTGGGCCACTGAACTCAGCAAGCTTCGACAAAGCCCAATTCATTTGCTCGTCACCTAACATATGGCCACGCGACGCCCTATTCGGCGAACGAAAATAGCGATCATCGAGCATTAGAAATTGCATACTAAAAGCGCGAAAGTAACTTGCGACCCCCGGACCGGTTTGGTAAACCCCGGGCACTTCGTCGCGGGCAAAAAATGTTTTAAAAGTCTCGAGCGAAGATTCTTTGTAAATATACTCACCACAGTCGTTATTTTTACCAAAGTCGTGATCATCCCATAAAGCCACGACGGGGATCAGCACCCGCTGACGATAAAAATAAATTCGGCTGCGGGCTTCAAGGTAACGCTTTACTAAAACCTCAGGCCCCCACTTGCCGTGAAGATCTCCGTAAACGTTATCACCCATAAACACTAGCAGATCGGGTCGCGACTGCACTAGACACGTCCATATTTTCTCGTTTTCGACATTGTCGCGAGAGCAAGAGACAAATGTGACTTTCGGGTCGGGCTTCTGTAAATCAAGCGATTGCAACTCGCGCTCATCGAGCATTTCGCGACTTTCGCTTAAAACTTGAAAAAGATATTTTCGCGTCGGCACTAACCCAGAAAATTTCACAAAGTGCACAGCCCACGGCTGAAATGGTAAGTAGCGAACTCGCGTTTCAATAGGGGTGAGTACTCCCCCCGCTACGGTGTCGACTAAGACAAATTGAACATTCAAAGTTTGTGGCAAATCCAAAGTGAGTTGCGTTTCGGTTGCGGTGGTCACACCCTGCAAAATAGAAAAAGGTTGAAGGCGTAAAGGCAGTGACCAACTCTGCGCGCCACTTTTCTCATACGCGGCGACCAATCCTGTACCGAGCGAGGCCTGGGCCGCACGCAGAATAAATTTTCGGCGACTTAAAAAATCAGACCCTGAACTCATAGCTCCCCCTGTTGCCCGACGAAGTAGTACGGTCTACAACGTGCTTCGACAACGCTTTTATATGTTTCGTACTCGGCGTCACCACTATTGTTGCTTTCTGTGAAGCGAGAATGCGACAGTTCATCCAGTTCACATAATTGAGTTCGCCACGTTTAGCGCCGAGTGGTGCAGTGAGCACGTGATCAATCAGATATGATGCGATTTGATCATAATCAGCGGCAGATAAAAAAGTTATCTTCACTAATGAGCGCAAAAATCTTATTAGTAGTGAATACCGAGTTTAAAAATTTTACCCGTCGTCTGTCGGTCTGAGTCAGCGAAATCGATAACATCATACATGAAGTTAATGTGAAAATTTAATTAGAACCACCAGAACTTTCGCCGAAGAATAGTCGGTATAAAAAACAGCACGAGCCCAACAAAATTTTTGTCATAATTCCCCCCTCTAGAATGGTGAGGGAAGTTCACTAAAAAATGGAATCAGATCTCCGTTAGGTGTCGTTTAAATAGACAATTCGCGTTTTTCGTCGCCAGACGTTGGTCGAGGCCACGTCACCGCACACAACTGGTGACGCCCCTGCCCCTTAGATTCAAATTGGAGATCACTAAACCCCGAGCCATTTGGCACACTTCACGCATCTAAGGAAACCATGCTCGCCACCGTACTTTTCGTCTTTTTGACAGCTTTCACTCCGGCCGCTCATGCCGAGGCTACTGCAGCGACCAATGCTATTCGCGCTGAACAAGACGACTGCGTCGATGCGATCAGGCAGCTCACCAGCCTGCAAACACTCGCCTACAAAGTGGGCCAACAAGTGCACGCGCAATTGCTCGCCGGTCGGCCCTGGTCAGACACCACAATCGAAATTTCTCTGGTGCGCCGAGAAATCTCTCGGCTCGCCAGCGCTCTCGAGGCAAAAGAATCGCAGGTTAGAGATCTTCTCAATGGAGCTTACATCCTCGACCAACTCAAAAGATGGGCTGATGAAACCCAAACCCCCAATGGCACATTAATTTCGATGGCCCGCTACAGCACGCGAAGCTACGAAGCCATCGGCCTTTTAGATACCGCTCAATTCGGGGAGGATTACGGCAGGAACGATGCAATCGAGGGGTGGCGGCCACTGAACTATGATTTCGAATTCATTGAACAGCCCACCGCAGACCGCGATATTTTAGTGCGCATACCTTACAGAACACAGCTTCACCCACTGACATTTCTTCTCTTTTACCTCGACGACATTTTAACTTGGGAGACCGCGATTGAAGGCCGCTTTGTCGACGACATCAACATGAAAGCCGTTCAGGAAATCAGCGAACATGATTTTTATATTCACCAAAATCTTCTTGCGAGTCGCTTCCGCCAAGATACTAGACAGGGTACATATTTAGATTTCGAACTTGAAACGCGTAATAAAAAAGCAGAGTTTAAAAATTTCTTAAGCCAACTATTCAGTCATGACCACTCACTTACCACCCAAAACCTCAAGCCAAACCAACTGAAACATGAGTTGTCGGCTTACCTTATCTGGTTCCCGGTGCATGAAGCGAGTGTCCCCGCCACTCTCGAAAACATTTTAATTTATTACGAAAAAGGCATCGTTGAAACTAAACGTGGCAAACGCCTCGAGTCCCCGACGGAAATTTTCGATGCAATATGGGGCCGACTTACCAAACCTAATGATCTCGGCGGTCACCTTCAAGACTACACCTTCTATTTACCCGAACTTCGATCTGTAGCCGACGAACTACTCGCGGCTATTCGCAAGTTTCAAGCCCAGGGGACACCTTAATGCGAAATTTTTGGGTTAACATCGGGTTGATCTTAACCCTATTTTTTCTTACAGCTCCCAGCGCTTTTGCTGGTGTTGTCACAACAAGCGACGACTGCGTCGACGTGCTGATCCGCCCATTAACCTCAGCACAAACACGCACTTTAGAGGCCGGCAAAAAGGCCGTAAAACAATTGCGCGAAGGTCGTAAATGGATTCACGTGACCGCCGATATTGCTTTTCTGCGCGGAGAATTGCAGCGGCTCGCTAGCGCATTAACAAACGCCGGTGCCAGCACCCACGCGCCCGCAAAAATGTTGCTGGATAAAATCAACGCATGGATCGAACTTAAAAACGGAAGTGAAATCCCACTCGCAGATTATAGCGTGACCTCATTTCAAATCGTGAGTGTGGTGGATTTTCTTAAATACGATTATGCAAACCCAGTCAGTCGCGAACAGGTGGGCTACTTACGTCCGGTCAATTCGCAATTCAAATCCCTCGATTTTTCTTTTAATGGCGAAGCGTATGTACGTTTACCCTATCGCTCGGGCGTGCACCCGCTAGTGTTTTTTGGATTTTATTTTGCCCACGTCATACTTTGGGAAACTGTTCTCGAAACGCGCGATACCGATGGTGTTCAGGGCTTAAGCGCAGATCACCCTGAGGGTGTCACTTTACAAGACATCGCCATCCATGATTTTCTCGGTCACCAAAACATCCTATTCGGGAGCTTTCGCCAAGACATAATCGATATACACACTGATTATGAATACGAGAACGATGAAACAACAAAAGAGTTTCAAAAGTTTCTTAAAACTATTTTTACTGACCTCTCACCACAAGATTTCAAATATCAACTCTTCGCCTACCTTTTATGGTACCCCGTGCATGAAATCGGTATGCCACCTACGTTGAACAACATTTTAACTCACTATGAGAAGGGACTGTATAGTGCGACCAATGATGTCGGCATGCGGACGCGCCATTCACCTCATGCGCTCTTCGCTCGTTTTCTACAAAGAATCACTGACACGCAAAATCTCGGCGCCGATTTTAAACAGTTTCGCACTGACACTGATGCCGACTCCACTCCGCCAACTCACGTGTTTAAACTTGACACAGAACAAATTGAAAACGTGCGCGATGAATTACTTCGCGCTATTCGTGCGTTTCAAAAATCCGAATAAACCCATTCACACCACCGACGCCGGTGTTGCTTTGCGCAAAGTTAAAGACTAACGCCGCTTCAACACCCGGCGAGTAACAAGACCCAAAATCTCGTTAGCCTCAGGGTGGCGCACAAGCCGATTCACACCAAAAAATAAAATCACCGCCAGCAAAATCGCCACGCCTAACCCACCCACCTGCGCAAGTGTCAGCGACAACCCCACCGCAAGAAAAGTCTTCACCATCAACTCATTCGCCACCTGCGCACTAGCCCACACCACTATCAGCGAAGGCACCAACCACAAAGTTGAGCGACAGAAACTCACCACTCCCAGTTCACCAAACAAAACTTTAAACGACACAAGCAACACCGCCAAATTCAGCGCGCCCGTAAAAGCAGTGGCACCGACTAAGCCAGGCAAACCGTAATGCTCAACTGCCCAACCCGCGATAAAATAATGCACAATCAAACACACTGCTGAATTCGTCGCCGGCAACCACGTATTTTTCACCGCATAAAAACACGGCACAATCACACGGTGCAAACCCGTCACGACAAGAACCAGCGAATAAATAGTTAAAACTTCAGCCGTGGCCCAAACGTCAGCCTCGCCAAATTGCCCGCGCCCATACACTACACGAATAATCGGTAGCGAAAGCGCATACAACCCCACCGCTGCTGGCAAAGACAACGTCATCAGCAAGCGCGTGTGCCGCTCGGCCACCGCTAAAAACTCAGCACGCTGGCCCCGCACCCACAACTCGGACAATGTCGGCAGCAACGCCACACCTAAACTCACCGACAATAAAGACTGCGGGAATTCTAACAACCGATCTGCCAAATAAATATAGGAGTGCGCACCCTGAGGTAGGTGCGAAGCAAAATTCACATTCAAAATACCGAGCAACTGCGCCACGCTCATGCCGAGCATACTTGGTAAAACTTGACGAAAAAACGATGAAACCCCACGCGCGGCCCATTTAAAAGTCCAAACCGGCAGCACATGTAACCGCCGCAACGGCGCGATTGTCATCGCAATTTGCAGCACCCCACCAATCGTCACACCGATAGCCAACTGATCACCAAAAACCCGCCACTCTGGCATAAACGCTGAAATAATGGTGACCAAATTAAAACCCGCAGGCGCCAGTGCCGGCCAAAAAAAGATTTTGTGCGCGTTCGCCACACTCATATAAAACGCGTAAGTCGTGACCAAAAATAAGTAGCAAAACATAATGCGCGCTAAAAAAACCGTGAGCTCAAACTTGCCTTCAATCTGCATGTAACTTTCACCACCCACGAGGTGGCTCATGATTACATCCATGTAGATCGTGCCTAAAACCGACAGCACCGCCGTGAGCACGGCGAGCATCGAGAACACACTATTCGCAAAAGCTTGGGCCTCGGCCCGATCACGATTTGTGGCTTCAACATAGAGAGGCACGAACGAAGCCGCTAAGCTACCCTCACCTAAAATGCGACGAAAAAGATTGGGTAGGCGAAAGGCGACCACGTAAGCATCAGACACCATTCGCGAAAACAGCGCCGCCATAACCATGTCGCGAACCATGCCGAGCACGCGACTCGAAAGTGTCGCCAATGACATGACCGCAGCCGCTCGCAATATAGAGGGTGAAGGAGTCGCGGCACTCACAACTGAAGTAGAATCACCGCTGTCTTGTTGCATCAAGTCGCCTACTATGGTAAGTACGCTCGGTTGTTAAACAATAACGACTATTAAAAAAACCACTACTGATCAAAAATTCATCTTCAGTAGAACATTTGGAGGCATAACTTGGCAAACGAGAACGCCGCAGAAGGCGCAAAGACCCCTAAGAAAAAATTGGTTAAAGGCCGTCACCTTTCAGCCATCAAAAGAGCCCGTCAATCGTTGAAGCGTCAATCGCGCAACGTCACTTGGACTAGCCGCGCGAAAACTTTTGAAAAGAAAGTGGCCGCTGCTGTTCAAAAGAAAGACGCGAAAATGGCTAAAGAAGCTTTGGTTGAATTTATGCGACAAATCGACAAAGCCGCACAAAAAGGCGCCGTACACGTGAAACGTGCTGCTCGCCGTATCAGCCGTCTTTCACGTCAAGTCGCTGGTTTATAATTAATTTCAGGCCGCGGGGTTTTTCAAAGATCGAACTGCTGAAACCGCGGCTTGTTTAGCGCCTGAAGCCACAAAATTTCTGATCTTTCTCTTCACATCAAAATCTAAATTTTCAAATTGCAGACCGTACTTTTCTTTGTCAGCCAATGTTTCAGGCGGGCGAACGTACACCACACTCGCCCGTACCACACCTTGAAGCACACCGCGAATACGAAATGTCACCACAACATGTTGACCCTTCTCAAGTGGTAACGGCGACTGCAACAACATGCCGCCTTCACCTAACTCAAGCGCAACGGCAGCGGCCGTGTATTCACCAGCCACAAGCAAACCTATGCGCTGATTGAGCGCCCGTCTCGGCGCCCGACGGCGATTGTCGGCAAGATTTTTGGGGTTGTCGTCTACTGTCCTCATGGCTTAAGACCAATCGGCAGTTCAGTAACTGGAATAAAACGGAGCTTCAATATCTCTGCGGCTCGGAGAGGTCACGCGTTAATTTGGGTTTAGGTGGGTGCGGGGTCGAGAGAATTACCTAGATGTTAGTCCAGAGTTTAGCTGTGATTTTGCGTTTTAATCGATTTCAGGGTTCAATTTTTATTCTCAATGGATCAGCAAAGCCTGGACTCAAACATTTTGATTTATCATCGGCAAGAACAGACCCTTGACAAACTAAGGTCTGGGGAGATCACCGATCTCAGCGGAAGTTTTATGAGGCCCGCAGATGCAATTGTGAAGCACGCGCTCGGGCTTGGGTTTTTGCAAAAGGGATTCAAGAGCTTTCCCGATCCAAGAAAAAGTTTTTCAGTACCGATGGATGCAATTTTGCTCAGCCAAACTTTGCGCAGTCTCAACGATCAACATTCATTTCTTCTCGCGCCTTATATACTCAACAATGCTGATGTCATGACGGCACTCGGGTATAACATCAAGATTTTGACAGAAGGTTTTAATAATCAAAATATTTATCCCAGAGAGGCCGCTTTTAACGGTGAAACACTTAAACATATTTTATTGAGTTCAACATCTGATTCAATTTTGAATTGGTTCAACCAGAAAATGCTCCCTATTTGGCGTGATCAGGCACCCGGCAGAACTCGGCAATACATTCTTGATGGTACGAAGATTTTGGTGCCGTCGCATCTGAAAGACAAATTTCAAAACTGCGGTATGGTCAGTGATAACGATGGCAATGTTGAGTACGGATACAAAGTCGTATTTTTGTATGAGATCATTGATCGCAAGGGCATGATCGTTGCAATGAGAATTGCCCCTATACAGGTACATGACATAGTTTTAGGGCGTAAACTTATCGAGGAGTTTCCCTTTGAGAAGGGGGCCTGGCTGATCATGGATCGTGGGTTTATTGATGGTGCTTGGATTGAAGAACTCAAATTACGAAGACAAATCGATGTATTTATTCCTCTGAGACACAATATGCAAATCACTGAAGCCGCTATTGCTCAGGCTGATGCTCGAAATGAATGGTCGCCACACCCAACAAGAAAAGATCAATGGTGTTATGAAATTGAACAACCTGATTTATTCTGGTCTGAATGCCAGGTTCTAAGGTCCGGCGTGTTGGTGCGCTGGAGACAAAAAAATGGCGATCTTATGGAAGTACTTTTTGTTACCACCCATCGCGGTGTTAAGGGCCAAAAAATTTTAGAGATTTACGATCAAAGAGCTGAGATTGAGGAGAGCCATCGCCAGTTGAAGTGCTTTCAAGGTTTGGAAAAACTACTTTCAAAAAAGTTCGTTAATATTGTGTTCAGACTTGTGATCGGCGTTGTCGGATATAATATGTTTAAGTGTTTCACCGTTAAAAGCGGCCTCTCTGGGATAAATATTTTGATTATTAAAACCTTCTGTCAAAATCTTGATGTTATACCCG
>JAYUVI010000505.1:0-9290 GCA_043754135.1 Bdellovibrionales bacterium
TTGATCGCGAAACTCTCGCATATTCTTTGGATACCCTGGCCGCCCCATGTGTGCAAGAATCAACCAAATACATCTCCGGAGTCAACCGGATAAGCATTAAAACCAATTCTCTTTTTGAAAGCCCGCCGAAACTGACCCACCACAGTGGCAGCAAGAGTAAGATTTTATAGAGATCGTGTCCGACGAATCCCAGAATAAACAGCGTCAAAATAAGTTGAAAGAAAAGTAAAATCTTCTTCAAAAAAATCACCTAGTTAGTTGCGCTCATGAGCTCAACTCCTATCGTCATTTTCGCGTAAAAAAAGTAACTCGACCAAAGTCGTTTGGACTATTAGACAGCCGTCATCTCGCCAAAATTTCGTCACAGTTGAGAGACGTGACTAGTGTGATTTTAAAACCGCGCGCTTTAAGCATAGCCAGCAACCCTTTTTGACCATAGAGGTGGCTGTGCCCCACGACAAAAAAAGCACCGTCAGGCGCTGCTTCAATATGCGGCAACCAAGCCACATTGCGATTCACCACTAACGCTTCGTGAACCCGTGGGGGGAGCTGAGATTGCAGCACCCTATAGTTTATTATCGAAGCACGAACACCCTCCGCATAACGCCTATTGAATTTTACAACCTGTTGTAACGCCCCTACGATTTCTCTCCGCTGTTCGTCGGGGGACAAAGAAATGAGTGCTTCCAAACTTTGTTTTGTCGGATTGAATAGAGTCACCTGAATCGCTGCTGCTTCTAAACCCGCCACGTCTTGCTGATTGCCTTGGGCGCGCACGAAAAGTTGCTGGTCCATTTGCCCTAGTGTTGAGCCTGCCTCGGCCTTAAGTAGTTCTATTTCAGGTGCACGAGTAGACCAATACTCCGCTCGCTTTTGCAGTAACACAGTTAAGACAGTGAAAAGCGACTGCTTGTTGAGCTCATCATGGGTGTACAGCCCTCCGATCTCAGTCACGAGCCGGGCCCAGGCTTCCTCAGAAATCTGTTGTTGGAGTGGCATATCGCTCGTTTTAGAAGCCTGCGCAGCCCTTAGTGCATTGAACTCATTGTAATCGATTTCAAAATAAACTTTTGACGAGTTGTCGAGGAGACGAAAAACAAACGGGGGCAGCAGATCGGAATTAGAACTGTGAAACGTTCCCAAAATATGAAAAACTTGGCCATCAGACTCGAGGCGCCAGATGTTAGGTGTTTCTGCAACAGACGTGTCAACAGATTCAGCTCTGCCGAGAACAGCATAAATTAAAAAAGCAAAGACAAGAAAGCCATACTTCATACAAAGCCCCATGTAATTTGCAGAAAAGCTAACAGACTGGCACGCGACACCGCCAGGCTATATGTGGCCATAGAAAATTATTACAGCTGCGTACAAAACTTCGACAAGCTGACCGGAAATGGCAGGAGAGCTGCCATCTCTGTTACCCTTCGTCGTCGTCCAACTCGCTGTCGTCAATTGTGCCCAGACGGTGTTTTTCAACCCGATAGCGCATTGAACGAAAGGTAATACCAAGAAGTTTCGCCGCGCGCTTTTTCACGCCATCAGCGGCATGAATAGCTTTAATAAGCAGTTCTTTCTCAATCTGACCGACAACTTTGTCGAGGTCGATACCCTCAGGAGTAATTTCGATATCATGACTCGAGGCCATTTTGCGGCCACTGCTTGTATTCACGAATGCGGGTAAGCTTTCAGGCAAAATAGTCGAACCCGCCTCTAAAGCGACAGTCCGTTCAATAATATTTTCAAGCTCGCGCACGTTACCGGGATAGTTGTACTTTTTAAGCAGTGCCATGCCTTCGGCGCTGATACCGCTGATCGCTTTATTCAAACGCTCATTGTACTTTTTCAAAAAGTGCGTGGCGAGAACTTGAATGTCCTCCATGCGATCGCGTAATGATGGCGCATGAATATTGATCACGTTCAAACGATAATAAAGATCTTCGCGAAAGCTTTTGTCTTTCACCATATGGCCGAGATCACGGTTCGTCGCTGTAATAATACGCACGTCCACTTGTGTGTCTTCAACCGAACCCACTCGACGAATCACGCGCTCTTGTATTACGCGCAATAACTTCACCTGAATAGAGAGCGGTAGCTCGCCCACTTCATCTAAAAAAATAGTCCCACCATCAGCGGCTTCAAACAGACCCACTTTATCGACGACGGCACCAGTGAACGAGCCTTTTTTGTGACCGAACATCTCCGATTCCATCAAAGTTTCGGGGATCGCACCGCAATTGATCGGCACAAATGGTTTATCTTTAAGCGGCCCATTAAAATGAATAGCTTTGGCAATCATTTCTTTACCAGTACCACTCTCGCCTGTAATCAGCACTGTAGTGGGGGTGCCCGACACCCGACGAATCATTTCGAACACACGGTGCATGGGATCAGAGTTACCCACCAAATTGTGAACCGTGTTCTCCTTACCCAACTCTTTCTTTAAAATTTTGTTTTCGCCCTCAAGGACTTTCGTGCGCAAAGCCTGGGCAATGTTGATGCGTACCTCATCAATCTTGAACGGCTTCGTGATGTAATCGTAGGCGCCCACCTTCATAGCCTCAACGGCGGTCTCGGTTGTACCAAATGCTGTGATCATCATAAAAACCACTTCGGGGCTTTGATCTTTCACGTACTTTAAAAGATCCAACCCATTGATTTTCGGCATTTGTAAATCCGAAATGACCATATCGAAACTTTTCTTTTTTAAAATTTCAATAGCGCGTTCGCCATCTTCAGCAGTTGTGACTTCATAGCCTTCTTTGCGTAGCATGATGTCGAGAAATTCGCGTATCGACTCTTCATCATCGACGACTAGAATTCTATTTTTCATTTTTAGATACCCCTTGTTGCATTAAGCATATCGTTTCATAGCTACATTGTTATCTTTACGCGTGTCCGTGGTGTAAAAAACCAAAGTCATTTTCGTGCCTTTGCCTAATTCACTTTCGATATGAATTTCGGCGTCATGGGTTTCTAGTATTTTATGTGTAATGGCCAAACCCAACCCTGTGCCCTTCGGCTTCGTTGTATGAAAGGGCTCGAATATACGTTGTTGTGTTTCTTTAGTCATGCCAATACCGTTATCATGAATAACTAGGACCACTTTATTTTCTGAATCATAACTTTGTAAATAAAGCTCAGGGCGTAAAGTGTCGGCCATGGCTTGATAAGCGTTTATGACGATATTGAGCAAAGCTTGTTTCAACTTATCATAGTGGCCATAAACTATATTTTGAGACTTCAATTCAGAACGATGCTCTATCTTTTTAGACAGTGTTTCGTTTAGCTTTGCTACCTCAATGACTTCACGAATGAGCGTATTGATAAGAATTGGGTCGTCCGCCCGTACATCTGGTCTTACATAGTCGAGAAACTCTGAAACCAATCGGTTTAAACGATCTATTTCTTTCACCATAATAGCGAGTAATTTTTTGTCTTCGGCGGATTGCACTTGTAAACCCGCCTGCAGCAATTGTACGCTGCCGCTAATGCTAGCCAGTGGATTGCGAATCTCATGGGCAATACCAGCCGCTAGCTGCCCGACAGCCGCAAGTTTTTCTTTTTGGCGCATGGCCATTTCTAAGCTCTTGATCTCGGTTAAATTTTGCACCAGACAAAGAAAATGGGCCAACTCGCCAGTGCGATGTGCAGCCGTGATTATCACTTCAAGAATTAATTTTTCCTTTTTGTAGTTTAGGAAATCAATTTCGTGACGTGATACTGCATTTTTTCGTGTTCTCGCTTCGTTAGAAGAAAACTGTTCCACAACTGCGTGCAAGTCAGAAAAAAACTCTTTCAAATCCTTGCCTTCAAGACTGAGATCAGAAAATATTTTCGCAGCACCACGGTTAGCGAAGATGACTTTGAATTCTCTATCTAACGCTAAAAGCCCAGACGGCACATTTTCGACAATCACTTGGTTGATGTCGCTTAAATTTTGAATCTCTTCACGCTTTTCAGCTAAATCGGCTGAAGCCGACTGCAGTTGGTCACCTAACACTCCCCCCAAGCCCGCCACGAGAAAAAACGCCAAATTCTGCGCCATCAAAGAAGTGTGCGAAGCCGCACTATTAAAGTCAGGGTTCACGGCCAAACTCAAATTCAATAGTGCTGCACACCAAGCGGCTAATTTGAGCGTCGCCCGACTCCCAAGGATAAATGCCGCTGCAATCAAAATTATAAGCAAAGAAAAAATAAAAAGAGGCTGCCAAATACTAAAATTGTTCATAACCACAATCACCGCAAAAATATCAAAAGCAAAGAGCCCGGTGATCACCAATTGTACGCGCTTGACGTTGGTGGCCCACTCCAACAGCGCAAAATGTAATGCAAACGCTATTGACGCCAGAACATGGATAGGTTGCCAAACTTCTGTGCAGAGAAAATCGCCATGCGTGAGTTGGACAACAATGCTGCCCACATAAACGAGCGACAAAACCATAAGGCGAGACCACGAATACAAGGCGAGTACATTTTCAGATTCGAAAACGTACCGGTGAGGTCCTGCTGTATCTGCTTGCACGCCCAGTAATTTCACAATCGCCCCATCTAGTGATCGCCGCTTAAAGCCCCAGCCATATTGAAAATCGGCAAATACATGGCCACAACCAACACTGCGATAATGCCGCCCAAAACCACCATCAACAGCGGTTCAATCATACTCGTCAATGCGCCTGCCGCAGTCTCGACTTCATCTTCGAAAAAATTGGCCACTTTATCTAACATTTGATCCATCGACCCGGTTTGCTCGCCCACGGAAATCATTTGCGTGACCATGTGGGGGATCAACGGCGACGCCTTGAGCGGATCAGACAACGCACGTCCCTTACTGATAGATTCTTTCGCTTGTAGGAGCACCAATTCAATCGGATAGCATTTTGCAGTCGACGCCGCAATATCAAGACCTTCAACAATTCGCACGCCCGCTGCCAACATTGTCGACAACGTTCGTGAAAAACGCGCTATAGCGCCCTTGCGAATTAGATCGCCGAAAAGAGGTATTTTTATAATAATGTGATCCAAAGTTCGGCGACCATCTTCAGTCTTATAGTAGTTGCCGATCAATATGGGTACCGCGATTAAAACCGCAAAAATGAGATACCAATACTTCACCATGAAATCACTTGCGTTCATGACTTGAGTCGTGAGCCAAGGCAGCTCCATACCGCTGTCTTTAAACATTTTTACGAAGCTCGGTAAAACGAAAATCATAATAGCCGACACCACAATAATCGCGACTATGACAACCGCTGCAGGGTAAAAAAGCGCGCCTTTGATTTTGCCCACAAGCTTCACCGATTTTTCAATGTATTGCGCCAGACGATTGAGAATAGTATCGAGTACCCCTCCCTCTTCGCCCGCGTGTACGAGATTCACATACATATTATCAAATACATTGCTGTGTTCGCGCATACAGTCCGCTAAACGCCGGCCTTTAGCTACCTCTGAAAGTAATGACTGCAAACAAGTATTAAGCGCCGGACTACGACCTGGTCCAATCATAGCCTCGAGACTTTGTACTACAGGCACACCCGCGCTGATCAAAACGGAAAATTGACGGGTAAAAACCTGTAACTCTTTTGGTGTTACACCACCACCAAAACTGAATTTAGGTTTATTAGATTTTGCTTCCATTTGCGATTTAACGCCCACGCGCAACGGAATCAATTTTTGCGCGCGCAACATTATGCGAGCTTCATTCTCGTTCGAGGCTTCGACTTCGCCTCTGACGACTTTACCGTCAGGAGTTTTAGCTTGAAAAAGAAATGCAGCCATCAGTTAGACCCCCGCCTTCTTTAACATTTGGTCGAGCTCCTCAACATCTGGAGACTCTTCAAACGCCTCTTTTACATCAATTTTTCTTTTTAAAATCAGGTTAAGGAGCGATTGATTCAACGTGACCATGCCAGTTTTATTTTGCCCCACTTGCATCATGCCATAAATTTGGTGGAGTTTATTTTCACGAATCAAATTGCGTACACCGGTGTTTAATATCAACACTTCACACGCGATAACTGTACCCCCTTCGCGAAGGGGCAAAAGCCGCTGCGAAATAACAGCGTTCAAAGTCATACTCAGCTGCATGCGCACACGATCTTGTTGCTCAGCCGGAAAAACGTTCACAATACGCATGACAGTCGACACCGCAGAATTGGTATGTAACGTGGCAAAAACTAAGTGACCAGTTTCAGCGGTGGTCAAGGCCGCCTCGACTGTTTCTAAATCGCGCATTTCACCGATCAAACAAAAATCGGGATCTTGGCGCAGAACATATTTTAAACTCTCGGCATAAGATCGCGTATCGACCTTTACTTCGCGCTGATTGACGATGCAACTCTTATGGTCGTGAATAAATTCAATCGGGTCTTCGATCGTTAAAATATGACCGCGTCGTTCTTGATTAATTTTATTGAGCATTGCTGCAATCGTTGTCGATTTACCCGAACCTGTCGGACCAGTTACCAGCACAAGTCCGCTAGAAAAATTCGTCACATCAGCCACAATGGCCGGCAAACCAAGATCATTAAATTCCGGAACTTCAAGAGGCACACGTCTGAAAACCCCTGATACAACCCCACGTTGAAAAAGTAAATTACCACGAAAACGCGCGGTGTTTTTTATGCCAAAGCTAAAATCTAATTCTTTTTCTGTTTCAAAACGTGTTTTTTGTTCATCGGTTAAAACTGAATAACAAAGAGCTTGAACTTCTTCGGGGTTCAAACCGCGCGACTTCACTCGTACTATGCGACCATCAATTCGTAGCGCCGGTGGCGCACCCGCGACCAAATGCAAATCCGAAGCTTTTTGTTTAACTACTGTTTTGAGCAGCTGTTGCATATTGATCATAAGTCGTCCTCAACTGTGCCATTCAACACTTCTTCGGCCGAAGTTAACCCTTGGCGTAATTTCGATAGAGCTGCTCGGCGCAGAGTGATCATCCCATCTTTCCTAACAGCTTCACGTTTAATCTCGAGAGTTGAGCTGCCTTTAAAAATGGCATCTTTTACAGCCGAGCTAAAAAATAGAACTTCAAAAATCGCCTGTCGACCTGAAAGACCGGTACCACCACACTTGCCGCAGCCTTCGCCTTTTTTTAGGTTGTTGTATTGATCAAGTTCATTTTCAGGAACGCCCATTCGCATGAGTTCTTCATTGGGTATGCGATCTTCAGTGATGCAGTTTTTGCAAATACGCTTAATCAAACGTTGTGCCACGACAAGTGACGTACTCTCGGCAACGAGATAGTTGGGCACACCCATCGAGATCAAACGATTCACTGTGGTGGCGGTGTCGTTGGTGTGAAGTGTTGACACCACCAAGTGACCTGTAGCCGCCGCTTTGTAAGCAATTTGTGCGGTTTCTAAGTCACGAATCTCACCCACCATGATCACTTCGGGATCTTGCCGCAAAAATGCTCGCAGTGCTTCGGGAAAGCCGAATCCAATCTCGGCATTGACCTGTACTTGGTTGATACCTTCAAAGTTAAACTCCACGGGGTCTTCTGCAGTCGCAATATTAACATCAATCGTATTTAGGGCGCCGAGTGCGGAATAAACCGTCGTCGTTTTACCAGAACCTGTTGGCCCCGTAATAAGAATCATCCCTTGTGGTAAAGCGAGCGATTTTTGAAAAGCTTCGAGCTGTTTGTCTTCCATACCGAGCTTCAACATATCGACTTGCAAATTTGTCTTGTCGAGCAAACGCATCACCACTTTTTCGCCAAATAATGTGGGCAAGCAGTTCACGCGAAAATCGATTTCTTGACCATTTTTCAATTTCACTTTTAAGCGCCCGTCCTGCGGTTTTCTTCTCTCGGCGATATCCATTTTACTCAAAATTTTTAAACGGCTGATTATGGCACCAGATGAAGCCTGCGGCGGCTGATGCACTTCTTTCAGCGAGCCATCAACGCGAAAACGTATACGAAATTTTTTCTCGTAAGACTCAACGTGAATATCTGAAGCTTTGTTTTTAATGGCCTCAGCTAATATCGCATTCACAAATGCTATTATCGGGCCCTCATCAGCACCAGGCTCGCGGTCAATGACCATAGCTTCAGGCTTATTCGCCTGCGCTTGCATGGTATCTTGCGACTCTTCGATCTGCGAAACTATAGTCTCCATGCGCGTGTCACTACCACCACCATGGTGCTTGTCGATAGCGGCCAAAATGGAATTCTCACTCGACACAACGACTTCGATTTTACAGCGCGTGAGTAGACTTAGATCGTCTTTGATGAATAAGTTGGTTGGGTCGGCAAAAGCCACCACCAAGCTGCGACCCGATTTTTGTACAGGTATTACACAGTGCTTGCGGCACAACTGTGCCGTCACAAGTTTTACAGCTTCAGGGTCAATTTCAAAGTTAGAAAGATCGACGGTGGGCAAATTAAACTGCTTGCCCATGAACTCCGCGAGATCTTTATCTTTAACAAAGCCCAGCTGCACCAGCGCCGTAGTTAAACGACCGCCGGACTGCTTTTGTTCTTGGCGCGCCCGCTCAAGCTGATTGATATCGATTAGGTTTTCTCGAACCAGCAATTCGCCGACGCCTTTTCTTGCGCCCATTGCCCCTCACTTCACTACAATTGTTCTCAATATAGATTAGACGCTCGTGACGTTTTTTGTAACTAGACCTAAGGCCTAAACTGACAATTTTTGCTTCAACCGCACTTCGTAACCTTCACCTGACAGATTACGACCCGTGATTTGCTCACACCAAATAATATCGGTCGAGGCTGAAATTTGATAGCCGTACAAAACTTTAGCCCCAACGTCGATGGCCGCCTTTAGTAGAGGCGTTTCAACTGGAGTAATCGCGAAGTCGATGGCTAGACCGCCCGAGCTAAAAAAATTAAAATAATAAAGCTCATCGAACATAGGATTATCTTTCATCAATGGCGTGGTGTTCACCAATATGCCATGCGTGCCAGGCAGTAAAATCAATTCCTCTTTTAAAACCACTTTGAAATCCACACCGAAGAAATTTCTTTTTAAATCCGTAATCATCTTCTCAACTGAGTCAACATTGAGGCTTGAAATCGCAAAGCTACGGAATCCGATTTTGAAAAGCGAGGTCACCGCGACTCTCGAAGCCGCACCCGCACCAACAATCAGCACGGGAGTCAAAAAATCAAACGACTCGCCAAAGCGGGTGAGTACGCGTGAAAAACCATCGACAGCGTTACTGCGCAACCACCAAAGGTCTTTGATTTTCACTATAGCGTCGGCGGCGCGAATAAGCCCGACTGTAGTGGCATGACGTACAAACATAGGTACAACGACTTCACC
>JAYUVI010000506.1:0-2131 GCA_043754135.1 Bdellovibrionales bacterium
CATGAAATGTTGGTATTTTTTGTCGAAATCGGTCGGGCGCTCGCCGCGCTTATTGATTAAACCTTCTTTATACCAAGCAAAGTGTTCACTGCAAAAGTGCATACGCTCTTGTGATTTTTTGCAATTGTCGGCTGGGCAACGCTCAGCTGCTGGTGCCTGTACTTTATCTTTAGACATTTTAAAACCCCTTGTGGTGTGCTTTATTCGTGTGATCACACCTACAAAATTTATCGGACTAAAGTCGGGGCTACTAAAGTTTAACGCGGTGATTTAACAGCGAGTGCGCCCACATCTAATTGGTTCAACTCATTGACGTAAAAACCGTCGAACTTTTGGTCATTCAACATGGCGTAGTGAATGGCCCCCATGGGTATCATTCTTCGCGCCTCAAATAATATTCGCAGCCCCTGTCGACAGAGAGAGTTGTATTTTTCTGGTACGTGCGCCGCCCGCATATCGCTCAGCAATTGATCGTAATGGCGATCATGATAGCGAATAAAATTATTAGGGTTTGTACTTTCAAAAGTTTCGAGCGCAGCCAGACATGTCGGCCGCTCGAGCGACACTCCCCTGCGAAATAGTGGGGGAGGGGAGCGCTTTAATTTTTCCGTCAAGACGCCTTGTTCTTCAGACATCATTTCAATATCGAGATTTAAATTTTTTTTCCAGCCGTGCTGAAAAAGCTCCATACCTCGACGAACGTCATCGTCACCCCAAGTGGAGTAATTCAACGAAAGCTTCGGCAGTTTTTTAATTTCCTGAGCGCTGAAGGGCTTAAATTTTGTTTTCGCGAGAGACATTTTTGAGTCAGCCTCAGGTGAACCATAGCAAAAGTCGTGATCGAATAGGTTTTGCCCATGAGGCAGAACATCGATCAGGCCAAAACAGCCGGGTGGCCCAAGTGAATGCATCAATTGCGCAAACTCCTGGTACTGTGTGAATAGACTATAAATCAATTGCCGGCGTAAATTTTCATTCACGGCAACAGCGGGGCCAAAACCTATGTAATCAAATCGCATCATAGGCACACGCATGAAGTCTGGCCCATTTGAATATTCGTTCACGCGATCAGCCGTCAACCGTCGTAAAAAATTAAGCTGTCGAGTCTCGTAAAGGCGTAAGGCCGTAGCATCATCGTCTACAATCATGACTTCAATCAGTGCGGTCGGCGGGGTTACAGAATAATGCGTATTGGGTTTCAGTAAAAATGAGCGCCCGGGCTTACGCTCTTTGAGCGAGTAGGGGCCAGCCGTCACAGTACCAGCTTTCGCGTCTATATCGACGCGCCGTGGGCTGAGCGCGGGGTCTATCAGACGGTACAGAAAGTCAGCGTCAGGCTTATAGAGTGTAAATTCAATTCGGCCACCCGGTTTGTTCGCCTCACCCAAGACTTTCACTTGTCGCACGTTTAGAAAATTTTCGAGTCGCGGTGAGTGAGCCTGCACCAACGCATTGTAACCGTTTAAAACATGGCTCGCGGTGACGGGTGGGCCGTCGCTCCAGCCCCAATCTTTACGCAGCTCACAGACATACTGGAGTGCGCTTAAAGCTTCACACTTTTTCGCCCCCGCTCCTTGGAGCTCGTGTTTCTGGTATTTGAGTAATGGGCCCTGCATGGCATTGTAAATATATGAAGAAACTGTGTTAGCTGATGATACCGGGTCGAAACTGTCGAGGTCTGTACGCGCATGAAAACGAAAAGTATCTCGTAACATAATATCATTATTACTCAGTCTGACTATGCTGAGAACTACAACAACTACGAAACACACGAAGGCAATAATGGTTGAGGGCTTTATAAACTTCATTCTTAGTTCACTTATTATTTACGTTTAAAAAGGTCGTTTTGAAGCGCGTTGTTCCAAGTGGGCTCGAGGGCTTCATGGTTAATGAAAAGTTCGACTCGCGATAGTGGCACTTCACGAATATAAGTGGCCTTCTGTAATGGGGGGAGTGTACTTGAGTTAAGCGTATCGAGAACCGTGGCCTGCTCATTAGTGGCGACTAAACGTTCGCTCATCTTCGGCTGTAAAAACTGATTGAGCACATAGATGGTCGTATCGAGATCATGTACGCCACGAGAGACACCAAAGTAAGAAATCCACATAGTCGCGCGTTCTTTGGGTAAAAC
>JAYUVI010000507.1:0-2093 GCA_043754135.1 Bdellovibrionales bacterium
CACTGTTTGTAAGAGTCGCCACCGATCACATCACTATCGAGATACGTAATCGCGAGCCCGAAGGAAAAATGTTCGCGCCCAAATTGCCCTAAAGAAAATTGATGATATTTTTCTTCGAGGGTCGACGACGCATCGAAAGTTCTTCTTCTTTGCGCATAATAAAAACCGCCTGCGAAAGGTAAACCTTCACTATTGTCGGTCAGACCAACAGCCCATACATTGTCGTGAGTGTTCTTAGCTAGGTAACCATCGAGATAAATAATTTCAGAAGTGAAATCAGATCCGTGCACGACTGAAGCCGGGTTGAGTAAAGCTTGTTCACCATCATCAACGGCGGCGCGACCCGCACCACCCAACGAACTCGCCACTGGACCCGTCAAATATTGTGCGTGGCTGATCGCTGAAAAGTACGTTACGCTTAATGTTGCAACAAGGGATAAGAATTTGAAACACATACGAAAACTCGTTTCATTAACTTTGTTATTCTCGCTCGTCGGTACGTTTTACAGTACGTTTAACAGTGCTCATGCCGGGAATACCAAGACTACACTTTTTCGTGTCAAACCTGGTGATACGGTTTCATCGATCTTAAAGCGACATGGTTTCAACGACAACCAGCTAAAAGCCGCACTAAGTCAGAACCCCATGCCGAAAAATTATGTTTTATCAGAAAACGAAATCTACAACGTGCAGAAGCGCCCGACCACCAAGCAAACCGAAGTGAAGTTCTATACTAAGTATGATCGCTCAGCCTATGTTTTCTGGCATGGCACGGCTGCTGGAGCAGAAATTTTACCCGTCCGCTACGATGTACGTGTGACTACGGCCCAGGGCCAAGTGCGCGGCTCGCTCGTTGAAAGCGTTGCTCAAGTGATTGGGGATGAACTGATCGCCTATCGGTTTATGGATGCTTTTTTGCTCGACTACGATCTACCCAAACTTCTGAGAAAAAATGCGCCTTTCGCGCTGACCTACGAAAAACTTTACGAAAACGGCCAGTTCATTCGTAACGGCGAAGTTTTAAAAGCCGAACTTGAAATTCGCCAAGATAAAGTTGTGCGCAATTTCATGCGTTTAAAAAACGGTGGACTATTTGTGAACCCAAACGATGATTACTCCTCACGCCCATTTTATGCGCCAGTTGATTACGTGAAATTCTCGAGCCTGTTTCAGCCGCGCCGGTTTCACCCGATTCAAAAATTTCGCCGCTCGCATCAGGGCATCGACTTTGAAGCTCAAGAAGGGACCTCCGTGCTAGCCGCTTCAACGGGTCGGGTTCTTCGCGTGGGCCGCAATCGCGCCGCCGGCAATTTCGTGGTGATGACCCATGGCAACGGATATGAAACTTACTACAACCACATGAAGACCGCGGCTCGGCTTACCCCAAATCAAGTCGTTCCAGCGGGCACGCCCATAGGCCAGGTCGGTTGCACAGGCTATTGCACCAAACCCCACTTGCATTTTGCCGTGAAAAAACACGGGTCTTTCATTAACCCGATACGGTTTATTCGCAACTATTCTTACGGCCAGCGGAGTGAAATGACTTCGATCTGGTCACGCGCCGGACTTTAATCTTAAAGTCCGTAAACAATGAAAAACCGCATTCATTTTGCAGATATACGCACCGATAGACCTTGAGAGGTCGCTATCGATAATTTGGATCAAAAAGTACTTTCTCAATTTTTGCATAATTGTATCTTGTTTCAAGATGCCGATGCCACGGCTTTAAATTTAATTACCAGCCGTCTTGAAGCCGTACATTTTAAAAAAGGCCAACCAGTAGTCTTAGAAAACGAACTTAGCGACCACGTTTATTTTGTATACTCAGGTTCCGTTGAGGTCGTGAAGCATTTTGCTGAACTCAATCAAATGAGTCGTGTGGCCATATTAAAAGCAGGCGCGCAATTTTCTGAATTTTCAGTGTTGAATCGAGCAAGCAAAAAAGCTTCAGTTTTCGCTCTTGAGGAGTGTGTACTTCTGCGCTTGAACGGTGAAACGTTTTTAGAAATTCTCAACCAAGTCCCGGCAGTTTCGAAAACCCTCGTCAAACATATTGCGCAGATGACTCATCACCTCCAAACATCGCGGTTGAG
>JAYUVI010000508.1:0-2569 GCA_043754135.1 Bdellovibrionales bacterium
GATTAATTGTGTGGAATTTGAATGGGACCTCGCCAAAGAACAAGTGAATGTTAGAAAGCATGGGCATACTTTTTCTGAGGCAGTAGAAGCCTTTCAAGACGCCGTTGGGCGTGCAATTAGTTGATCGCAAACATTCGACTCAAGAGCATCGTTTTTATTGGGTTGGCAAAGCGGCGTCTGGCAAGATTTTGACCGTTTGGTTCACGCGAAGGGCTAGCAAAGTTCGCATCATCGGATGCGCTGAATGGCGCAAATTTAGGAGTTTGTATTATGAAGCAGCCAAAATTAAGTGATGTAAAAATAGACAACAAGGGCAGTAAGGCTATGCGCAAAATGATGGGCAAAGCTAAGAAGATCAAAATCACCATCAATGTAGATGAAGACTTATTATCTGAGCTACGTCAAATGGCAGAAGCCACGGGCACGCCTTACCAGTCTTTATTGAATCGTGTCCTTAAAGACGCGGTTTTGAATAAGAAAAATGAGGGTTCCCGCCTCGATCGGCTGGAGCGAGAAGTAGAGCGATTGAAGAAGAAGATTTCAGCGTAATTTATTTTAAGCCCGAGCAATTACATCTCGAGCCAATTTGCGAAAAGTTTGCGCGAGGTCGTGGTCGGGCGCGCTCACCATGATCGGCATGCCGGCCTCAGTGGCTAAACCCACATGCGGGTCAAAAGCCATTTCGGCGAGTTTATGAATCTGTTGAGCATCGAGGTAAGCATCCAAGTCGCCCTTCGGGAAAAGCGCTATTTTCTCCTCTGAACCTGGTGGTGTGAAATGCGACATGTTTTCAAGTACACCTAGGAGAGGAATACGAATCTGCTTAAACATATCAATGGCTTTTTTGGCATCAACGAGCGCTAAATTTTGCGGAGTGCATACGACAATGGCTCCGTTGACGGGGACTTTTTGCGCGATGGTCAGCGCCACGTCACCAGTGCCAGGTGGCAAATCGACAACCAAGTAATCGAGTTCGCCCCAATTCACATCGCGGAAGAATTGTTCAAAAGCTTTAAAGAGCATCGGGCCACGCCAGACGACTGCTTGATTTTCAGCAACAAGAAATCCCATGCTCATCAATTTTAACCCATGTCTAACAATAGGTTCGATTAGCGTACGGGTAGCGCCAGCATCGGCACTCCCGCCAACGCCTGCCGCTGCGCCCATTTGCGGTTTTTGGTTAATCGCCCCGAACAGACGTGGGATCGAGGGGCCGTAAACATCGGCATCAAGCAAACCTACCCTCAACCCCTCAAGTTTCAGTGCTACCGCCAAATTCGCCGCCACTGTCGATTTGCCGACTCCGCCCTTGCCCGAACCCACTACAATAATTTTTTTAATGCCGGGTATGCCAGCTTGGCGATCGAACGGGTTTTGCGACATAAATTCTCCTGCGGGTTGGTGGCGATGACGACCCCAAATGTTCTACTTTAACGGTCAAGTCAGTCAACATTGACATGCTACCCACGGCATTAAAAAATGATTTATGGAGCCCAAACTTAATCTCTTTCTGTACGTTAATGGCGGCATACTTTTGCTGCTTTTGGCCTACATGTACTTTTGGCGCGCCAAAATTCAGCCCAGTCGCCTGAAGCTCACCGAGTCTAAGAAAAGAATTGAGGCGGCTCCCAAATCCTCGCGCGACGCCGGCCCAGGTGCGCAGGCGCCACCCGCGGCCCCTACAAAAGAGCGCGTGCTCAACGTGATTTTTCAGTTTAACGGCCATGATTTCGACGCCTATGAAGTGCTAGGTGTGCGTGCGGGGAGTGGCTTAGACGCTGTCGAAAAAGCCTACAGATCTTTATTGTCTAAAACCGCTACTGATGAGCACGAATTTTATCGCAAAGCTTTTGAATCTATTCGGGCCAAAAATTGACTCGTTTCACGAGCGGTGATAACCCTAAGTGACTAAAAACTTTTCAGACAATTTGATACCTCATTTTTCAGCTCAATTGTTAGGTATTTTTTTGAGATTTTTTGTAAGTATTTCTTATAATATGTTTTGGTGAATTGCAGGTGAAAATTAAATTTTCATCTCTCCTTCGCGAAAGGCTTAAATCATGTCTTCTACACGCCTCACCGATCTGCAAACTCTGGTCTCTTTATGCAAAAGACGCGGTTTCATTTTTCAAAGTTCTGAAATTTACGGCGGCCTCAATTCATGTTGGGATTACGGCCCGCTCGGCGCCGATTTCAAATTCAACGTGAAAATGTCATGGTGGAAAGCGATGACCCGTCGACCTGACATCGTCGGCCTCGATGCGGCCATTCTTATGCACCCAACGGTGTGGAAGGCCTCGGGCCACGTCGACGGTTTTTCTGACCCCCTTTGTGACTGCAAAAACTGTAAGACACGTTTTCGTCAAGACACTGCTCCGCAAAAAGATGGCAAAACTCTTTGCCCCAATTGTGAATCGACCAATGTCACTGAGCCGCGCAATTTCAATTTAATGTTCAAAACTTTTATGGGGCCCGTTGAAGAAGCGGCGAATGTGGTTTATTTGCGCCCCGAGACAGCACAAGGTATTTTCGTCAACTTCGAAAACGTGCAGACGAGTATGCGCAAAAA
>JAYUVI010000509.1:0-2274 GCA_043754135.1 Bdellovibrionales bacterium
ACAAGAATGTTCGGATTTTCTTCATTCAGCAAATCGGCGATAGAAGCATGAGGGATCATTGTGCCCGGACCGGCATAGTTGATGAACATTGTGCCATCAGGTGAGGCCGGGATATCATAGACCGGCTCGCCTTCGCTCGACATCACTGTCATTTTAGTCACGCCTTTGGCGCCGACAAGTTTCTCTTGCGGCCCGATTTGGACTTCGATATTTTGCCCAGTGGCTATCAGGTAAGCTTGCAAAGCGATTGAGGGCACGTAAGTAGAGCCCGTACGAATGAGCAGCTGGCTTCTGCGAATAGTGCCATCGTCATCTAAATTGGCATTAAAATAACCAAAATTTTGTGATTTTTCGACAAACTCGGGGATGTTCATTGTCCAGGCCAAAGTCTCTGGTATGGCATTTTCTAAATTGCGAGTTTTGAAATTAGCGAGCCATTCATCAAACGAAGATGCCGTAATTGAGGGTTCTGCTTCTCTAATCGCGGCCCAATTGGCGCGCAGATTTTCGGCTAAATTATCGGCCCCATTTTCGAGGCTGAGAAATGACTCATTACAAAAATCTTCTTTAGCTTTAAGTAAAGTGTTATCAATTTGATGTTTTTCAAAATTCGAATTGGATTTTGTCAAGTCAGCTTTGAGGTCGATTTCAAGGTTCGCGAAAAGTTCTTGATAACCTTTCACAAATAAATCGGGCATGATCGCCTCGGCCTTGTCCACGATCACAGGGGGTACGGCTTGAAGCTCCATCATCTTTTGTAAAACGTTGTCTTTGAAGACGACATCATGACAGGCCGAAACATAACCCCTGCCCTGCGGCATTTCTAGGTGTGACACGCTTTCAAAAAAGTTGCCGAGTACGAATTTATCTTTGTGACGTTCGATAAAATCGGCAAACGCTTTATCAGGATCTGTTTCTTGGAGGCTTTTTTCGACGATAGGTTTTAGATTTTCTGGCACCTTTTGCTGTTGAATAAGATTTTCAAAAAGACGTTTTTCGGGACGGTCTGAAGGTTCGCTCCACACGATATCAGTGGCGATGGCTTTGGCGCCAGCTTTGTAAGCGTTTTCCATAGCGCGGGCGATTTGATCCCGTGGCCATGGCCAGCGACCGGCGATTTCGATTGACCGGTCGTCAACAGCTAACACAGCTACATTCGGACTCGTCACCCGCGGGCCTCTCAGCTTGAGGCGCGTGTCGATAGACCAAAGATCAATGGCGTTTAAAGTTTCAAAAATTTTATTTGATTTAGAGATGGTTACTTGATTTTGGTAATACAGAAATGCGGTGATCGACATAGCCAACGTGATGTAGGTGCCTATCATAACCGGGGTCACGAGAAAGGTGAAAATTTTTTTAAATACGGGGTCTGTTGTTTCGGACTTTTTCTCAGCCATGAGCGCACCTTGATAGAAGTGAAAATATTTGTGTCGTGTCGGGCACATACAAAGGTTAAAGAATGTGAGAGAGGCACACAATGCACGCTTTGGAGAACTGGACTCCGCATTTGCATGATTGAATTGTATGATAAGTAGAGCGGGCCATGAGGGCTCGACTATTGTCTTATGTCAAGCATGAGGTGCTTTGTGGAAGCCAAAGTTGAAAATCGCGACGGCGTCTATGTGGTGAGTTTAATCGGCCAAATGAATTTCGAGGCGGCTGATAATCTGAAAACAAATTGTTTACAGAAATTTGTAAATCAAGATGTGATCTTTAATCTGCAGGAGTTAAATTTTGTCGGTTCAAGCGGCATTACACCTTTTCTTGAATTACTCTCAGAGTTATCGCGTAAGTCAGGCCCCAAATTTAAAATCTGTTCGGTGTGCAGCGAATTTATGCGCATGTTCGAAGTCGGAACCGTCGACGGCATTGAAATTTATCGAGATGTGCATGATGCACACCGGGCCTTTAATTCGGCGGATGTGCAAGCGATTGCGAGGCTGAAGCCGTTTGGCCTTAAGCTAACGATTGAGTAGGGATTTGCCTTCTTCTTTTCATAAGGGTCACGGTCTAGCGTTGGCCGCGTGGACGGATATTTCGAATAGCAACGTAAGGTGTTGGCCCCAGCACAATTTCGTAAATTATGGTGTTGCCTGAGATAATCAATTGTCTTTTTTCTTCATGTCCGCCAATTCGTCGGCCTAAATTCGGAAAATCGCGAAGCTTATTAGCAGAAAGTTTAATTTCGAAATAAATTCGTTCTGCCAGCTCAAACGAAAAATTCTCGATTGTGTGCTGGAAGATTTTATCGAGATTTTTTTCGGCTTTTTTTGT
>JAYUVI010000510.1:0-2125 GCA_043754135.1 Bdellovibrionales bacterium
GAAAAAGAAGAATCTGTTGATCTTTATCACGCCGAAAATTCTGCGTAACTCACAAGATAATGCTGATCTCTTAAACGCGAAGTTGAACGAGCGTGTGGATTTTATTCAGCAGAACTTGAAAGGTCGCGATCCACATGGTTATGAAGTGGATAAGTTACCTCGTCGGGCCTTGCTCGATAGCGAATCGCAAGAGTATATTCCCCAACAGAACGAAGCAATACCCCGTGCTGGTAGCGGTGGTGCGGCTGAGGGCCCTGATGATGGTGACACGGGCGAAGACGCCGCTCCTCCGGCAGTTGAGCCCGCACCCGAAGCGACTGGTGGTACGGCTCCCCCTGATGCAGAAGAAGGCGAATGACGTTGAACCGAATTTTTAATAGTGTGAGAGTGTGATGTCAGTTACAAGTCTTGAACCACTGATTTTAAAGAGCACGTCGATTTCAGAAGACGAACTGCGCACGCTTCTCTCTATGCCTGACGTCAAAGGCCAGGCGATTCAACACACTTTTCAAAATCGCAACTACGCCACGGCCGAAGACGCTCTGGCCGATCTTTGCAAAGCGATCGGCATCGATTTTATGAAAGAGATTGCTTATAACGATATACCTGTAGATCTCGTGCGTAATATTCCCATCAACTACGCCAAGAACCACGAGGTCATACCGTTTAAGATGGAGAATGACCGCGTTCTCGTGATCGTCACGAACCCCATGAATCAACAGGCTCTTGGGGATTTACGCGTTTTGTTTAGCAAAAAGATTATCCCGATTATGGCGACCAGTCACCGTTTGCAAGAAGCCATCAATCGCGTATATGAAAAAAGCACGGCGGCCCTTGAGGGTCTCGATGATATTGAGAGCGAAGAGTACGATTTAGATGACCCGGTGATCGATCTTCTCGAATCGGGCGATGACGATGCTCCGGTGATTAAGCTCGTGAACACGTTGCTATTTAGAGCGGTAAAAGAAAAAGCTTCTGATATTCATATTGAGCCCTACGAAAAAGACATGGTCGTGCGCTTTCGTATTGATGGTTTGCTCTTCGATATTTTTCGCCCGCCGAAAAAACTGCAGAACGCGATCACCTCGCGTATTAAAGTTATGGGTAATTTAAATATTGCAGAAAAACGTTTGCCGCAAGATGGTCGAATCCCTCTGAAACTCGCGGGTAAAGATGTAGACGTGCGTCTTTCAACAGTGCCCACGGCTTTTGGCGAGCGCATCGTGCTCCGTTTGCAAGATCGATCAAACGTCGTGCTTGAGCTCGAGCAATTAGGTTTCAACCAAAGAAGTTTGGGGATCATTCACGGTTTATTGCAAAACACTTACGGTATTGTTCTTGTCACCGGCCCAACAGGTTCGGGTAAATCAACGACGCTGTATGCGTCTTTGGCCAGAATCAATAGCGTCGATAAAAACATTATCACAGTTGAAGACCCAGTCGAACAACGCGTGCACGGCATTGGTCAGATTCAAGTGAATGCGAAAATCGGTTTGACGTTCGCGAGCGGACTGCGCTCCATTCTTCGGCAAGATCCAGACATCATCATGATAGGCGAGATTCGCGATTTAGAAACGGCAGAGATCGCCATCAATGCGTCGTTAACTGGTCACTTGGTGTTGTCGACGATTCACACGAACGATGCCGCCGGCGTATTCCCACGTTTGATCGATATGGGTTGCGAACCATTCTTGATCGCGACGTCGTTATTGGGAGTGATCGCCCAACGTCTCGTGCGTTTACTTTGCCCACACTGCAAACAGGCCTACGTGCCCACTGATGTCGAGTTAGCCAATATCGAATTATCGCGGGATAAACTACGCAACAATCAGGTTTACAAAAACGTGGGTTGCTCAGAGTGTAATCAAAAAGGTTACTTGGGCCGAACGGTGATTCAAGAATTACTAATTGTGACCGAAGATATTCGCAGCCTAATTATGAAGCGCGAAGACGGCGCCTCAATCAAAAAAGCAGCATCGGCATCGGGCATGGAGAACATGCGCGATCACGGAGTGCAAAAAGTTATCGCCGGCGTCACCACAATCGAAGAAGTCATTTCAAATACACAGTTAGACGAGTAATTTGGCGTCCGTTGCGTGACTCAGCCGCTGCGGAGGTTGAGCCC
>JAYUVI010000511.1:0-8439 GCA_043754135.1 Bdellovibrionales bacterium
GCAAATCAAAAGTTTTTTGAATATATTTTGGGTCAGCACCCTGACCTGAGTGTAAGTATTTGCCTCGTGAACGGCGCCGACTTTGATGTGCTCGAAAAAGAATTGGCCACGGCATATTCATCGCCTGACACCGAGTATGTGAGCGAAGTCCGCACGCCACCGCCGCCTTTATCGACTGAAATCGTGTCGTGGTTGCCCAGTATTTCTATGTTTCAGTCGCTACCACAGGAGTGGCTACCTGAGATCGCCAAGCACTTTACTGTACAACAGTACCCAGCTGGCAGTTTGATCTACAAAAAAAATGATCCGAGCCAAAAAATTTATGTATTACTGTCGGGGCTCGTCGATGTGTATTTACCTTTAGGCGCAGATCTCGTCGGCGCTTATTCAGCCACTTTGCAACCGGGGGATTACTTTTCTGAAGTGTCAGTGTTGTCGGGGCGTAACCACGTGCTTTCTGCCCGCGCTTCAACTGATGTCACAGTGGCTTCTGTCTCTTTGGAGTTTATTAACCACTTTCTCGACACGCCTCTATTTTCGGTGCCGCTAGCTCGTGATCTAGCGACGCAATTTCAAACCATTAGTAGTTCGATCAACCTGCAACTTTTTGATGCCAGCCAAGGCTTGCAACATCAAGAGCTTGGCGAGCTTTTACCAAAATCGATAGTCTCTCAGTACGAAATTTTGCCTCTACGCCTTTCCGATGGTGAGCTGACAATTGGTATCACCAACCCTGAAAGCGAAACTATTTATTCGGTCATCAGCCGTTACCTGCATAGTTACCGGGTCAATTTACAACTCATCAATTCTGGCGATTTTAGAAAATGGTTCAATGAAATCGGCGTAAGTCAGGGCACAGTACCACCACCGACCACGAAAAACAAAAAGCCCGCGACCAACTTAATACGCGGCGATGCCGTCGGGGCACTCAATAAACTTTTGCTCACGGGGTTTGAACAGCGGGCGAGCGATATTCACTTCGAACCTGGCATCAATCATTTTTCAGTTCGTTATCGCATCGACGGAGTGTTGCGTGAAAACCACGACAAATTCGTGAAAGAAACCGGCGCTGAAATCATTAACCGCATAAAAATTTTATGCGGCATCGACACGACGAACCGGTTCACTCCCCAAGACGGTCAAATGAAAGTCGATAATATTGGCGTAGCCGCTTACGCACGGGTTTCGACTTTACCTGCGAAGCATGGTGAATCTGTCGTCATGCGTTTGATTCGTGAGCGGAGTGCTGTCCCGCCTCTCGCTATGCTCGCACCAGACTTACGCGTGGCCAATATTTTTCGTAATGTCGTGCACTCGAAGCAAGGTGTATTTTTGGCCACTGGCCCCACAGGTTCTGGTAAATCGACCACTCTTTATTCTTTGCTGCAAGAGCTGAATCGTATTGAAGTGAGTATTATTTCACTCGAAGACCCAGTTGAAATGGAGATCGCGGGCACCACGCAGGTCGAAATGAATGAAAAAGTGGGGCTCACTTTTGCCGCCGCTTTACGAAGCGCTTTACGCCAAGACCCGAACGTCATCATGATTGGGGAAATTCGTGACGAAGAATCGGCTAAAATCGCTTTTCATGCAGCCTCGACTGGTCACTTAGTGATTTCATCACTGCACACGAATGATTCGATTAATGTTATCCCACGCCTGCTCGAGCTAGGTGTATCCGTGGGGGCGTTGGCTTCGTGTTTGATTGGTGCTTCGGCGCAACGTCTCTTGCGGCAAACTTGCATTAAGTGCAAAGAACTGCGCCCCATCACTGAAGCTGAACTTGACACGTTAAAACGCGAAATTGAACTCGATTTTGAACCAAAAGAAGTTTATCACGGCAAAGGCTGCGGCTACTGCAATGGTAGCGGTTATCATGGTCGTGTGCCCACAATCGAAGTGTGGGAACGCACACCGTCTCTCGAGAGCCTGCTATTAAAAAACCCTGGTACTGAAGTCTTCGTAGAAGAATTAAAAAAGCAGGACTTCGATACACTAAGACAGTTTGGTTTTAAAATGGTGCTCACGGGACTCACAACTGTCGAAGAAGTACAGCGTGCGCTCGGCGGTGGCACGAAGGTTAAAACTGAAGCAATCAAAGTAGGCCACGGTCACAATGAAGCCGCTTGAAGTCATTTAACTTTTTATCAAATTGAGCCGATAGGTGATTATGCTTGAAAGTCTACGTCTCAAACTGAAACAACCGCGAGTTTTCTTCACTCTTTTCGCTATGATAGTCGCGATCCCCATGGTTTATCAAAACTGCTCTGAGCCACCACTCGAGAGTTATGATTTAAAATCAGTGGCCGACACCGCGCCTTTCGCTTTTGAAGAAAAAATCGATCAGATCGCTTACATGTCGTGCTCAGATATGGGTTCACCCACAAGTTATGATCGCGGTGCGTTTTTCACTTTTAAAGCGGGTATGTACAACCGTGGCAGCGGTTTTCGTTTAAACGAATCCTACATGCACGCCACGCGCAACTTGAGTTTTGTTGATCGAGTCGCCGCACTCGACGACAGTTCCGCTAATGGCAAAGTGTTTATGGCCATGGGCGTGCGCCCAGTTTCAGCTATGCAAACCGTTTTTCAAATCGACAGTTTTTATGCCGCAAAGTTTATCGGATCATTAAGTCAAAACGGAGTGGCCAGCCCGCTTGTGCAAAACAGTGGCACAAGTTTTCTAAAAGATTTTGACGGAGTCACAACAACGACAAATATTTCAGACTCAATTCACCTCGGCTACAACGAGGCCGCCGCCGTGCAAGTACGTAGTGAATTGGCTTCGGGTAATGGCGTACTCGCTATCACATACAATAAAACCGGTGCCGATGCGGCTCAAGCTCTTGCGCCAAGTAAAGGCTCAGCCACAAACGTGTACGGACACGGTTACAAAATAAAATTCAAAAAAGGTTTTGACATGAACGGCACTTACAACAACGGTCTCGATCGCGTCATCGCCAGTGTGAAGGAGAAAAATCTCGCCACAGGAGTTGATGAAAGTGCAATTTGGGATTGCGACCCGAAATGGGTTTTTATAATCGTCAAAGATCAAAAACAACTGGGCGATACTATACAATGCAATAAATATAATCCCACAGTTGAGCCGACTCCAACAAATGCCGTTGTGATCAAAGCACTTGCGATGTTGCGAAGCATGTTGCCTAAAGAAAACTGGGGTGTTGACTTACAGAACCGCTGTATAATCCCACGCAAAGCCGGTAATTGCTACGGCACCGCCACGAAACCGATTAATTATTTTGGCTCGAATAATCCTAAGTGCCCGAACGCTTCGAGTTGCAGTCCTCCCCACTATGTCAGCATTTGCAAAAGACGCTAAAACCCGCTAGCTTCTCCTCATGAAAAAAGTGAAAAAGGCGCTCATACCCGCAGCCGGTTTGGGCACGCGGTTTTTACCGGCCACTAAAACAATCCCAAAAGAAATGCTCCCCATTGTTGATCAACCGATTTTGCTTTACGTGGTTGAAGAGGCCGTGCGTGCTGGCATCGAAGATATTATTTTGGTTGCTGGCAGAGGCAAAGCTGCCATTGAAGATTTTTTTGACTGTTCTTACGAAGTCGAGCACCAACTTGAAATAACCGGCAAACATGATCTGCTCGCGCGACTTAAGAGTATTCGCAATATGGCGAACATTATTAGTATTCGCCAGAAACAAGCTTTAGGTTTGGGTCACGCCGTTTATTGTGGAGCGCCGATCATCGGTAAAGAAAACTTCGCCGTACTTTTGGGCGATGAGATTATGTATTCAGAGCCTTCTGAACCCACTGTAATTGAACAACTCACCAGCATCTTTTCTGAAGCAGATTTATCGACTGTTGCGGTGATGGAAGTCGAACCTCAAGAAGTTGAAAAATACGGTATTGTCGATGTGAGTGCGACACCCGAAGGGCATTTCAAAGTTAAAAATGTTGTCGAAAAACCGAAGCAAGCCGTGGCGCCCAGTCGCTGGGCGTTGCCGGGTCGCTACGTTTTCACAAGTCGAATTTTTGATGCGTTGAAAAATGTGAAGCCCGGTAAAAATGGTGAAATTCAACTCACCGACGCCATGACCGAAGTGGCGAAGGGCGAAGGCATGCTCGCCGCAAAATTCAAAGCCCGTCGCTTTGATGCTGGTGACCGCTTAGGGTACTTGATGGCAAATATTGAGTTATCGCTTTTACGTGAAGACATCGGCCCGCAACTAAGAAGCTATCTTTTGAAATTGGGAAAGACTTTGTGAAAAATATCACCTCTTCGTTCAAACGAAATTTTATGACGTTATTTTTCGGCGCCACTACGGTTTTCGTTGTCGTCTCTGCGCATGCACATATCCCGCCTTATTGGATGATTCTCTCGCGCACGGCTGATAATCACGGCAAAAATACATACCTCGTTGATCAAGACGTCGTCTTCTCCCACGGCCAAGAAACTTTGATCGTCAATGAGCGTTGGACAATCGTTAATGAGAACACCTTGCGCCTCGATGTCTCTGGCCGCCAACAGCTGCGCGATCGTATTCGCTTCACTTACATTTACAATTCGGGTCGACGCGCTTATCTCGATGAATCAGGCGCCTTAAAAATTGAAAAAATTCCTGCAGATTTTTTTGAACCTTATTTTCACTTTCGCGCTTCGAAAAATGTAAAGCCCGTGCTTGTTGCACAAGGTATTGCGCCAGGTATTTCGCTCAAAAGCGAAGGTCACCGTTATAACGCCAAAAATCCGTTAGTGCCCTCTGAGCCTTACGTCAGACTCGCGCGCTCTGGTGGAGTTGTGACTTATGCAGTGGGTACTCCGACGCCCGAATCGAGCAGCGAGGGTTCACCCGGAATTTGGATCGAACAAGATCAATTCGTCATACGCAAGATTCGTCTATTATCAGCAGCTGAAGTGAGCGCGCAAAAATACAAGGTGTTTAGCGGCGGTTTGTGGTTGCCACAAGAACGACAAGTTTCGTGGGGCAACCAAACGGTGAAGATTAATTTGAGCAATGCCAGTACGCTCGCCAACACAGCTAAGCTAAAAACTTCGCTCGAGACCAGCAGTTTGCGCGGCACTAAAGAAAACCCCGCAACTCCTTCAGTTTGGCCGCAAGATGAGATTATTCGCGACTTTTACAAACGCTTGAGGTGATCGCTTGCAGCAGCCGCACGAAGATCGTATGGTGAGCGTGGCTGTAGATGCCCCTCTTTTCACGCCACTCACCTACAAATCGACTGAGTCCTGGCCAGTGGGTAGTTCGGTGATCGTGCCGTTAGGTAAACGTAAAGTGCAAGCGGTGATTTTAGAAAATCAAGCTGTGACCCAACCACTCGCCGACGGTCCTCACGCGCCTCCCAAATTTGTTTTAAAAAACATTGAATCACTAGATGAAACTCGCCCCCCTCTTACTCCTGTTTTTCTGAAATGGCTGCAGTGGGTAGCTGAATATTACGTACACCCCATTGGGCAGGTGATGTCATTGGCGTTTCCCCCCCTCGCGACAAAGAAATCTGCACGCGTGTCGAAAAGGGCGCCGGTTATTCAAAAAGTTGAAAGGCAGCAGCCCCTCAGTATGACGAGTGAACAAAAGGATTGCGTAGAAAACATTTCGCAGAAAAATGGATTTCACACTCACCTGCTCTTTGGCGTGACCGGTTCAGGTAAAACAGAAGTGTATTTACAATTGCTGGAAAAAATTTTGGCGAGCGGCCGTGGCGGTCTTGTGCTCGTACCCGAAATTTCTCTCACGCCACAATTAATCAATCGTTTCGCCGCACGCTTTGGTGAACAGGTCGCCGTTTTACATTCGCATTTAACTGATCGCGAACGCACCACTCAATGGTGGTCGGTGCTTGAAAAAGAAAAACGAATTTTGATCGGTGCTCGCTCGGCACTTTTTTGCCCCATGCCAGATTTAGGTTTAATCGTTGTCGATGAAGAACATGAAGCCAGTTACAAGCAAGAAGAGTCTCTCAAATATCACGCGCGCGATGCCGCGATTGTGCTGGCTAAGCAAATGAATATACCGATATTGCTCGGTTCGGCGACGCCCAGCTTAGAAACTTGGCGGGCCGCACGCGATGGGCGTTATCACCTTCACACACTTTCTCGTCGCGCAGTGAGCGGGTTACTCCCCACTGTTGATGTGGTCGATATGCGCCTCGAAAAAACGGTGAAGCGTGATAACCCCGTACCAGGATTGCCCTTTTGGCTCAGCACCCACCTGCACACCGCTCTTACTGAAACTCTAGAGCGAAAAGAACAAGTGGCGCTTTTTCTAAACAGGCGCGGTATTGCACCCACGATCGCGTGCCCCGACTGCGGTCATGTTGAACGCTGCCCGAATTGTGCCATTTCACTCACCTTGCATGGTCGCAATGATCTTGTTTGCCACTATTGCGATTATACAACGGCATTCTCGGCCACCTGTACAAGTTGTAAAATCGGCGAGGTGAAACCTCTCGGACTGGGCACCGAGCAAGTCGAAATGGATGTGCAAAAGCTTTTTCCCAATGCCAAAGTGGCCCGTGCGGACCGCGATGAAATTTATTCGCGTGAAACTCTTGAAGATTTGATCACGCGAATGGAATCTCACGACATCGACATTCTTGTCGGCACGCAGATGATCGCGAAAGGCTTAGATTTTAAAAAATTAAATCTTGTTGGACTGGTGCTGGCCGACGTGGGTTTTAACCTACCCGACTTTCGCTCCACCGAGCGGAGCTTTCAGTTGATCACGCAAGTGAGCGGTCGCGCTGGGCGCCACATTTCAGACGGCGGCCGCGTGATTATTCAAACTTACAACCCCGACTATGCTGCACTCACTTATGCGAAAACGGCCGATTTTACAAACTTCGCTGAGTATGAATTGAAGTGTCGTGAAGAATTACTTTACCCTCCCTACGGGCGTCTAGCCGCGCTTCGCATAATTGCAACGAGCGTTCGCGCGGGTATTGAAGCAGCTGAACGTCTAGCTGCACGATGCGAAGTTTTAAAAACCAAATCGGCGCCCTACAAAAGTCTGAAGATTTTAGGTCCTACTGAAGCCCCTCTCGCAAAACTGCGTGGGAAATTTCGTTATTACCTTCTTATAAAATCGCCTAGCCAAAATGTGTTGAGCGCTTTCTGTCGCCAGCTGGTGAGCGACGGTAAATGGTTACCGAGTGGGACGAAAGTTCAGGTCGACATCGACCCACTCAATTTGCTGTAATCTCGCGTTTTTTTAGGTCAAAATATTCTTTATGAACGCTCCTAAAGCGCTTGATCTGCAATCATGCCCAAAGTGTGGCACACAATCCGCGAAACTCTACGACATCGACGCCGGCATGCGATTGGTTTTGATGAAGGTGCCTGATATCGGCGAACTGCCTGGTCGAGTTTGTGCCATTTGTTTTAATTTATTTACTGATAAAGTTTCTTACGGCGTTAAACTTCGCCTTGAACAACAAGCCAAAGAAAAAAATCGTCATATGGTGTGGAAGAGCCGAGTCAATCTCGTCAAACATGCGCGCGAAAAGATGACGCAAAAATCTTACCCCGACGCCGCCGTCAGTTACGAAAAATACATTCGCGTTCTCGAGATGTCTTATGAACTGAAGCCCGGCCAACTGAACCCGAACGTATTCGGTAAATCTTCGCGTTCTAAAGAACTCACAGTGCTCGCGACCACGTATTGGGATCTTATGCGTATTTACGATCACATGCCCCAGTACCGCGACCGCATGGCTCTCGCTTCGCGCAAATTAGCTGAATTCTTACCGTACTCTCCGATTTACCCTGACGTAGTCAAACGTGCACAGCAGTTTGCTAACTCAGCAAAAAACCCTGAGATCGTGAGAGATTTTCTGCGCCAGAGTAAACTTGGGGGGGAGCGCTGCTTCATCGCCACAGCTGCGTACGAATCCCCAGATCACCCCGTAGTTCTCAGCCTGCGGCAGTTTCGTGATCACCGTTTGCTGCCCTCACGAATGGGCCGCTGCTTAATTCATGTTTATTACAAGACTTCGCCCTCAGTCGCCCGCTTTATCGAGCGAAATCCCTCTTTAAAACCAGCACTACGCTGGGTTTTGGGTCACATCGTAAGATAGCTAATTTTTTTCGCATCCCCCTTGTTTGATCCTCTTGAAAAGAGTAGGATCGCCTCGTTTAAATTTAAATTTCAGAGGGAGTAAACATGGGGCCAGTGACTGAGTTTATTAAACATCATTATCGACATTTTAATTCAGCCGCGCTGAAAGATGCTGCCGAGGCTTACAAAGAGCACATCGAAAATGGTGGCAAGATGATGATGACTTTGGCTGGTGCAATGAGCTCGGGAGAACTCGGCTTGTCCCTCGCTGAAATGATTCGTCAAGGTAAAGTACAAGCGATCACTTGCACTGGCGCCAATCTCGAAGAAGATCTTTTTAACCTCGTGGCTCATGAACACTATGTGCGTATCCCCAACTATCGCGATC
>JAYUVI010000512.1:0-4829 GCA_043754135.1 Bdellovibrionales bacterium
AACCTTCTAAAGGGGTGTCTCCAACGTGTTCACCCGCCTATGGTCGGGCGGTTAAGCGGCGGAGGGATGATACAAGTATAGGGGATTTTGCAGGGGCACTTTTAGCGCGCGCGAATTGGTATGCGCCTTAGACAATAAATAAATTGTAGATCATAGCGTAATGAATCGCGAAGCCGAGAGCCACAGCGATGTGCCAGATTTCGTGAAAACCAAAAACAGCGGGCCAGGGGTTAGGCCGCTTGAGTACGTAAACAATAGCGCCGATCGAATAGGCTAACCCGCCGCCGAAGAGATAAATAAAATTAAGCCCATTTAAATTCGCCCAAACTTCACCTATGCGAACAATGACAACCCAACCCATCGCGAGAAAAACAGCGGTGGATACGAGTCGTGATTGTGCCCACACAGGTAAAATAGGTTTGAACAAAGTATAGAGAATGCCAAGAATCGCGATTACCCAAATGGCCACAAGTAAAACCAGTTGCCAAGGCGGCTTGATAACACCAATAAGAAACGGCGTGTAAGTGCCCGCAATAAAAATATAAATGCAAAAATGATCGAGGTTTTCAAGTACGCGCATCAGTTTATCGCCGATGATAAACCCATCGCTTATAAAATGATAAATCGTGCTCACGAGCATCGTTAAACTGCCTGTGAGAACGAAAATACTGCAAGCCACTAACACATTATGTGAAAGCTGGGGCTCGAGCCAGAAAGCTCGTAGCCCATACAAAGAAATTAAAAACGCGACAAAATGAATTTGTGCAGCGATCGTGCGTTTAAAACATCGCGACCACGAGTGATCGTTAAAACGTTTTACTGAATAATCAGGTGAGGCCATAAGCCCGCGACTATACGGCAAACTAGTTTTTTATCTACCGCTAAAGCGAAGATCTAACAAAACTATCTTTTAGCATAGGGTGGAATTTTTCATATACTGATTCGCCGAAGAAAGCGCGCACTTGCGAAGCCGCCTCATCGTAGTTTTTGTCACCCCAGAGTTGCCAAGGTAAATGAGTTGGGTCTTGCAACCACGTTTTCAAGACAAGCAATCCATCGGGCTCAGCATGAAAAACAAAAAATGAATTTGAGTCATAAATAAATGACCGAGGGTCCCAGTTGCCAGTCGATACCATGAGCAGGTCGTCATCGACTATCGCCACTTTTGCATGAAAGCATCGATTTTTTTCTTTAGGCAGAGTGTGAAGTTTGAACCGTGCGCCCAACAACGACCGCCACCGTTTCGCCTCATCATAAGCCAACGCCTGCGCCCAGGGAAAATCACTGCTCTCGATCGAATTGGTATAAACCTCTATTTGAACACCGCGCCGGGCAGCAGTAGTGAGCTCTTCAATAATTTCATCAGGTGGAGCAAAGTAAGCGGTGTAAATCGTTATTTTTCTCTGCGCACTTTTGATTAAGGCGATTTGATTAGCGGCATATTTAGCCGCGACATCTTCATCGTCAGTCGGGCGTAAAAATAATAGAGTGTTGGTGAGTTCTGTTTGACCATGGTTCGGGACTGACGCGAGATTTTCACTAAAGTAAAAATCGAGATCGGAGTAGTTGAGCGTCTTTTCATCGTAAAATAAAAAACTGTCTGCCCATCCACGCCCACCCATGTTGTAGAGGCGCGAATTTTTCCGTGTGAGCACAAATGACTTGTCATGAAGACGTTTTGAAAATTCTTCGAGGTTATTTTTTAGCGCCAGTTTGCTCCACAAATTCGATTTCTTTGCGACATTCGCAAACAGACTTGCGAGAACGACTTCAGAATTAGCTAGCTCACTGGTCGGTATTACAGCGCCGGTAGTGGCCATTTGCTTGGCCAGCGCTACGGAATCGCCGGTCCGTATTGCTAAAATCAGCTCGTCGAGATTATTAAACCCATACTTGCGACGCGCTAAATTTTTTAAATCCTCGCTTGGAGGACGCACAACCTCTAACTGAAATTGGGGATAAGTCGTAAGGGTCTTAAGAGCGGCTGTTGCGCCTCGGGCAAACACATAGTCCACAACCAAGTGTATGCGTACTCCACGCCGAAGCTGGTTTTCAATCACCGGTAGAATCCGGTCGAGAGCTTGACCATTCTCAATATAAAATTGACGAATGGTGATCTGTTCTCCGGGTTGAGCTTGATTGATGGCATCCACCCAGCTCTGGAGCGCAAATTCGCCCGTTAGCACAACACTCACCGGACTTGCGGTTTTCGCTTCGACATGAGTCGCAAGACGACGAAACCGTTCGAATGACGAAGACGTAACATTCCGTTTTGCGGGCGTTGTGCAACCCAAAATTAAAAAAAGCAGCAAGAGCGAGTAACGCATGTGCGAGAGATTATGTTAGTTTTCGCTGTTTGTACGATAGGTATTGTCATTGTGTAAAAAATCAACGCGTGAGCATGGTGGAGTTGCAAAAATGAGATTTATAACAAGCTCTAGTTTGAGCTAAAAGATTTTTGGTCACCCGTGCAATTCAAAACCCGAGTCCGCTTTGCCGGAAAACGAGGTATAAGGCCTGATTAATTTAGCTTTGAGCCTAGGCCTGAAATTGCAAAGGCGAATCACGCTCCCGCGAGATTCGCCTTTGTGAACTCTCGCCTATAGAAAGGGAGGTTCCATGAAACTAACATCCAGTTATGTTAAGTTTCGGCGGTTTTTAAGCGTGACTAAAGTGGTTCTCGCTATCATCTGGCTCGTGCTGATGATTGTTGCGAAGCTGCTAAGCTTTAAAGCTTGTTAAATGGGGTCTCCAACGTGTTCACCTGTCCAAGGTCTGGATGGTTTTTACCATAGACGAGCGAACACACGGATAGGCGAATTCGCGGGGGCACCTCTAAATGGCAAGTCTTTACGTATTCTGACAGAGTTCCCAAAACCCCCGCATTTCGGGGAAGGCCTTCAGAAAATTTGTGTCGCGCCGGCGATCGTGCTCGCTAAAAAACTTGTAGAAATCACGGCGATGGCGCTCTACTTCGGGGCGCTTTTGCGGCGTCAGCATAAGCGCATAAATGCGTTCGAGTTTCACCACTTCCCTCAGTCTAAAGCGATGGCCATGACTTTTCATAAATTCCACAAGTCGCCTGACTTGCTCTGCATAAGCCGGAGTAAGTATTTTGACCGATTGATGTGCGGGCTGAACCAAATGAGAAATATCTAGCTTCACCATGTCAGGCCCAAATGGGTGACGTTGTCGTAAATCCATAAACCAGTGGAGAAAATCTTGAAACCCCACCACGCTGAGCGCATTGAATGTGCACATAAAAGATATGCTGAGTTGGGGCGCCATCAACATCACGCGCTCAAGATTTTTTTCAAATTTTTTAAAATCTAAACCATGGCGAATGTACTCCGCGCGCGCTCCATAATTATCTATACTCGTATATAAACAAGATCTTTTCACTTTTCTCTGCTGCAGAAGCTCGCGCATACTGGTGAGAAACTTTTCAATCACGCCTTCGGGCACCCCTAAATTAGAGTTCACATGAAAGTCCATATGCGGAGAGGGGTGCTCGTGAAGCTCTTCAAGAATGCGAAATGTATGGCGCGACAAAAGCGGCTCGCCGCCGGTGATACGAAAAACTTGCAGCCTCTGATGCAGCTCGGGCCACCACTTCCAAAAAGCGGCGATGTAATCTTCGGAGCTATTTTCACTACCGCTTGAATTTTCTAAAGAATGATACGGCGAAGAAGACAGTTCGTAGGCACCATATCGTTTGATCTCTTCATGCCATTTCGTGCTAACGGCCGGCTTGCAGTAACTGCATTTAAAATTACAAATATTATCAAAGCTCACTTCAAGATAGGAGGGCACAAAATCCGCATCCCAAGGTCGATTTTTTATTTCGAGTAGGTCACGCATGATAACGGGGCTCAAGCTATACAAATGGCGGTCGCTAACTTGTTCGCCGGGTAGATCTTCAATTTCCCAGCAAGTGTGGCATTCTGCGGGTCTTTCACCGCCCAACATTTTCAAACGCTGTGCTTTTTTAAACTGTGTGTTGTGTAGCGCTGCCGGGTTTTGTGTGATTTCACTCTTAGATATGGGGTGTGGGCTAGGCAAAAAACAAGAATGGGTTTCGCCTGAATGTAAATAAATAGTCGAATGCCGCCATTTCGCAGGGCAAAAGCTAACGGAAACATCATTCAGCTGTTGGCGAGCCTCACCAAAGGTTTGTGGGTCGTGCACAAGCTCAAGTCGAGCACGCTTTTTAAAGCACTTCAACAAGTACGGACGTGAAAGTAGTACACGAGGGAGTCAGAATAATAACATCTACATTGGCCATTTAATTTAAGCTATACCCGGTCCTAAATAACCAGGAGTTGATATGAGTAAGCTGTACAGGACTGGGATCACGATCGCCGTGACATCTTTCTCGCTTTTCGCCTACGCGGATGCCGATTTAGGCATGCAAAAGCAAGCCGAGCTTGAAAGTAAAATTTCTCAAGTATTTGCCATCAAAAAGGTGGACCTGGGAATTTTAAAAAACTTGATGACGCCGCAATGTCAGAAAACTCTCGACGATTTAGCCAGTATGGCCCCGGGGAGTGCTCCAGTTGATAACACGGTTGTGAGAGAGCTGGTTTTTGTCAATTGGTTCAACGGCTTTCCCGTGAGAGGAAGAGTCATTGTTAATTGTGAAGGCCCGGCCTCTTATTTGGTCAATTACTTAACTCGTCATTCAAAGGCGAAAGCTGAAAATGTGAGAAATATTGATGCGATTGTAAGTCGCTTACAAAACCGCGTGAAGTGTGACCCCGCTATGACTATTGCTCGTTGTGAACAGGCACTGACCGTCGTCGACAAAGTTTTCGCAAAAGCTGGCCAAC
>JAYUVI010000513.1:0-8401 GCA_043754135.1 Bdellovibrionales bacterium
AATGGCGGCATTCCAAACACTGCTGGGCATTACGGCGGTGAAAACGCCCGCAACTATGCGGAAAATACAGTCAGGGTATTCAACCGGATAAGCAATTTAATCCATTTTTAAAAATTGCTGCAATCGGCTTATTACGACGACAAAGTGGTGGCTGACCCGAAGGTGCTTTTCCCGAAAAAAGTGAGCTTTGTTTTATATGACGTCAGCGGTTCAATGGGTGGTGATCGCAGCACGCTACGTAATGCATTGATATTGGCTTACCTTGATCATAGCCAAAAAGAAGTGATTGCAGGGCAATCTGAACACGTCGTTTATTTTATGGCTTTCGACAGTCGAGCTCACGAACCCGAACGCGTTGAGGGTTTGGCGCAGGCGCAAACGACTTTCGACAGAATTCGTGCGCACCCTGTGGGCGGTAGTGGTGGTACAGACATCACGGGCGCCCTTGTCAATGTTTACGGTCGCATAGCCCAGCAGCAAAAAGAAAGTGGCGAGTTGGCGCGAGCGAATATTTTGATTTTAACAGATGCCGATGACAGTATTAATTTTGATAACGTGAAGAAAGCGCGCGATAAAATTGATGCAGGTCTTGATATTAGACTCAACGCCATCACGATTGGCGGTTCGATGAATGCACAGATGACTAAACTCGTCGACCAATCGGGCGGTGAAGGCACGGGCCGACTCGGCGTCGTCACCCACCAACATTTGAATGACCAGCAGATTCAAACTCTGATCAACGGTCAGACCCGTTTGCAAGTGGTCAATAATGCTGTAGGCGCTTTTAGCTCGGCCACTAGAGACAAGCTGAATAACGATGTAATGATCGAACTTAAGAATCGTTTAGTGGGTCTTGAAAGTTCACGCGAAACTGAATCTAATTCTGGCTTAGCCAGTTACCGAGGGCTTTTGAACTTGGTTGAAGCGCAAGGGCCTGAGACTAATGATTCAACAAATTTGATTAATGCGTTTAAGGAGTTCCGTCGTTTAGCAATATCGAACACATCGAGTGGTTGGACAAAATCAGAAAAACTCGAAGCCTTTTGGACCTTTCTTTCGGATTACGGCAAAATCGCGCAGAGTTCAGGCGAAGAGGTTCTTACGCACATGTCTGAAGCTGAACGGCAGTCACTTCGTCAGTGGTGGTCAAAATAGGTCGGGCTCAGGTCTGAAAATTTTCTGTGGGCATCGCCAAACTCGTTAGCAAAACCATCGTAAAAAAGTCGGCCATTGTAAATGCGGTAGGTAAGCGGTGAAGTTTTCTGCAGCCCAACCGAGCAGACGATTTCACTATTGCGATCGGTATCGCGATCGCCCCATAAGATTTCTATAGTGTGAAGGGTCACATTTAATGGCGCTTCGACGGCCACATAAAGTGTTTCGCTAAAACCGCGACAGCGTTTGGCGATCTTCACAGTGTTATCTGTAATTTTAAGGCGAGTGGTTTCATCGGCATCACCATTAAAGTTGGTCGGGCTCTCCCAATATCCGTCGAGTGTGAGTGGGTCGAAGTCGGCTTGCGCAGGGACACGAAAAAGATCTTGGCCATCTTGTGTGGCTCTTGCTGCTAACGACGTAAATGCGACAAACCCAAGAAGCGAAAAAAAAGCTGCATAGCGCTGTATTGTCATATGGACCCCCTTGAAAACCCTCGATACAATAACTCCACAAAATTTATAACGAGAGGCCGCGGTTGTCGACCCCGAACTACATCACGCCACACGGGCTGCAGAAACTTAAAAATGAATTAAAAGAGTTGATTCATGTTGAGCGCCCGCAACTAGTGAAAACTGTGGCGTGGGCGGCGAGCAACGGCGATCGTAGCGAAAACGCCGATTACATTTACGGTAAACGTCGTTTGCGCGAAATCGACAGACGCTCAGCTTTTCTGACCAAAAAAATAGAAAACGCACAAGTTGTCGACCCCAAGTCCGTGCAATCAAAAAAAATCGTGTTTGGCGCAACTGTGAAATATGAAAACGAAGATGGCGAAAGTAAAACCGTGCAAATTGTCGGCGAAGATGAAATCGACATTGAAAGGGGATTGATTTCATGGCGCTCCCCAATTGCCACGGCGTTAATGGGCAAGAGTGAAGGCGATCAGACGGTCATTAAGCGACCCGCGGGCGATTTGATTGTGGACATTACTGAGGTGAAGTTTGAGTAAGTCGCCAGGTGATGTTTCGCAGCGAAGTGATCTTCAGCGGCACGGGATGTTTTTTTTGTCGGTCATACCTCTACTGCGCGCAGTGTTTGCCCTGAGCGTGTTGGTCGCTTCGTCGTCAGCATTTAGCGCACGAGCCACGACGGCTGTGTCATCTGCGCAGCCGACGAAATTAGCGCCACACACGCTATCGGCAATGTTTGCAACTAGCGCCCAAACCCCCACGCCTCGCTGGGCGACGCCACCGAGCGCGACCGAGAATCACGCGTTCGAAGCTATTAATGAATATCTTTTCGACCACAACGACACGGGTGTGCGCGAAGGCAGTCGCACCGATGGTTTTTTGGTGATCCAAAATGGGCATGTGATTTATGAGCGCTACGCACGTGGGTACAGCGCCACGCAAAAGCACATCATGTGGTCAATTTCAAAAACCATTACGGCGCTGCTCTATGGTGTTGCGCTTAAAGAAAAGAAATTTAAGCTCACGCAATCGATCTGCGTCTTCGTTAAAATGCGCACCAAAGAACAGTGCGCGATACGTATCAAAGACGTGCTCGAGTGGAGCACGGCCCTTTACTGGCGAGAAGAATATGAGAACGCTGGCGAGGTGGCGGCGTCATCAGTGGTGGCCATGCTCTATGGCGAAGGCGTTCACGACATGGCTCAGTTTGTGAAAAATGAAGACATGCTCCCCGGCGTAAAACCCGGCGAAGTTTGGCGCTACTCGAGCGGCGACACCATTTTAGCCGCCCATGTGCTGGCGGGCATTTATAAAAATCAAAAGATGAAAAAAATTTTGCAAGACAAACTCTTCACTCCGCTTGGCATAACTAATTGGAGTGTCGAGACTGATGACCAAAACACGGTCGGTGGCGCTTATTATTTTTACCTCACGTTGCCTGATCTCGCGCGCGTTGGTGAATTGATCATGAACAAAGGCGTGTATAACGGTCGGCAAATTCTCGACTCGGGTTTTATTACCTACATGTCGACGATGCCTGAAAGTTTTAAGAAGCGTCGTCTTGATCAGCGCGAGGGTACGGCGTCGGGTGCGCACCTTTGGCTCAATGACCCTCGCGACACAGGTTTAGCCGTGCCATGGCCAAAAGCGCCGCGCGATGCAGTGGTGGCCCGCGGCCATTGGGGTCAGTACTTGATGGTCGCGCCCAGTTTAAAACTGATCGTGGCCCGCGTGGGCGACACTCGCGATAATTCAGTCAATATTGAGAGCGTGATAGGATTGGCCATCGATTACGCAAAAGCGCGCAACCCGCAGTTCAATGTGGGCATTGACCACATTGTCTCGACAACTAAGGCCACGCCAATGGGCCCTCCCGATAAAGAATACAGCGACGGGCGCATCAGCTTAGGGTTGCGGTTCACCGCGAAAAATTTTTGTACCTGTCTATTTGTTATGCGGTACACAGAGGCCAAGTGTCGAGACTACGCCTCATTGCAACAGGTTAGCCCTAAACTTGAAGTCGATTATCAAAAGAAATCCACCACTTCGACGCTCTTCTGGGTCCTAAATAAGCGAGCGCAGTACTGGCCAGCGGAGGACAGCTGTCGATTGTCTAAATAATAGCCACTATAAAAAAAACTATTGAATCACACGTGAAACATTTGCTTCGTCCTGGCTTTTTAGATACAACTCGGCCGCGTTTTGAACTCACAATAAGGAGAAAACATGAACAAATATATCTTGAACCTCATCGGCCTCGCGCTCGTTGGCTCATCTGCAGCCGCTTTCGCACAAGAGGCAGCAAACGAAGTCAGCACCTCAGCAGCGTCACTTAGACAAGAACTCAGAGAGAACGTTGAAATTGCACCGACTCTCGGTGTGACCTCATTCTTTCTTGAGCAATCAGGCAAAGACGCTGACGCTAAAGCGGGCGTTATGGTCGGTGTTTTAGCACAGGGTAAAATCGTGCAAAATATTCGTGGCCAAGCCGGTTTGATGTACTTTCAAGCGGGTGGCGAAAATAAGAACTTTGATCTGAACTTCACATACCTCGGTTTCACAGTGAACGGTTTGTATTACCTCACTAATAGCGCAAAAACGGGCATGTATTTAAAAGCGGGCATGATGCCTTCTTACATGTTAGATGCAGAAGCTGAAGTCGGCAGCCGCGATATTTCTATCGGCACAAGCGTCAATCGTTGGGATGTTATCCCCTCAGTAGGCGCTGGTTACGAAGTTCACGCAGCAGGTTTCAACACTATGTTGTTTGAATTGAATTATCACCACGGTTTGATGGATGGCCGTCGTGGCAAAGCCGAAGCTTACAACCGCGGTCTGATGTTAACCGGTACTATCGCTCTGTAATATCTAAAATTTATTCGTAATATTCAATTCGCTAGGGCGCAAGCTCTGGCGAATTTTTTTTGAGCTCGGAGTATTTTTCGAGATCGGTGTCAGAGTAGCCAGCTTTAAAGTGCAGGCTTTTGGCCGCCATGGCCGCTATAAATAGCAACATAAAACCGAGCAGTATCAAATGTGATAGGTTATTACTGGGCGCCATTGTGAGATCCTTCTCTAGGCTATTTTGGGTCATCTTGACCTCCTCATCCACAGACAAGTTCAAGCTCTATGCCAAGAAATTAGGAGTCAAATTGCGACTGGACAAAACTTATACACATGTTTGTAGAGAACTCACGATTGTGGAGGGAGACGAGTTTATGCAGCGGCAAGGTCACGTAGGTGAGCGCGGTAAATGTCGATGTTCATATGGCCGTAGATTTTCTTCTGTAGCATCTCTTTCACATCATCGCAGAGCTCGAGAAAGGTATCCTCAGCGTGGGTGCCGAAGTGGTAACCTAAGCCACCCATATTAATCAGGTACCTTTCAACCACAGTTGTAACGAAGACCTCGTGGGTTTCGTTTTCAACCGATAAATTGAGCAGGTGGCGCTCGAAACAATCGTAAAGTGTTGCAACTCTCATCGTGGTGTACTTGTCGGTTATGTTTAGCTAAAACAGTAACTATGAAGCCGCTTTCGACCACCGAAGTACAAAATCTCGCCTTAGAGCTAAAGACCTTTGAAGGGAGTCGCTTGCAAGAGGTGCGATTGCACGGCGACCTTCTTTGCTTCGGTCTGTACCGCGCGCAGCACATCTTTTGGTTGGTGTTTGACCTCAACCCTCGAGCCCCACAGGTTTTGCTGACTGACGACCTCGCGTTTCTGCCTAAGCGTGAAGAGAAAAAGCCAATTATTTTATTTATGCGCGCACATATTGTGGGCCGCAAATGGTCGAGTATCGAAGCGCCACCGCCCCTAGGTCGAGTGCTAAAATTACACCTGAGTGCGAAGGCTGGCGAAGAAACTGAAGCAGAAAGCGCCGGAGTAGAATCAGGTGCCCAAACTGAAATTGAAATTCGTTTAATCCCGCGCGCACCGAACGTGATTGTGACGACGTTTGAGAAATCTATCGCGCTTCATAAGCCACTCGAGCTCAAGCCAATGGCTGTGCAAGAAGAATTTGTTCGCCAAGAAAATTCTGTTTTGGAAACGCGCACGCTTGAGTGGTTCGCAGGGCGCAGTACTCCCGCGTTTGCGAAGCCAAAAACGGTCGCGTCTACCAATGTCGCAAAAATTGAAAAAGCGATCATGAGCATCGAAAAAGACTTGCTAACAAAGCGTAGTGAAAAATGGAGTGAAGTCGGCGAGTGGGTGAAGCTGTATCAAACTTTAGAGGTGCCGAGTGAATATGCCGCTTTCATTAACCGCAAAAGGAATCTCGCCGGCAATTTAGATGTTTGCTTTAGTAAAGCTAAAGAAGCGCAGAAAAAGATCGGCGGGGCCGAAGCGCGATTGCGAGAGTTGCGAAAACAACTGCAAGCGTTGCAAAGCGGCGAGGCACTCCCGCACCAGAAAAACCAATCGGAAAAATCTCAGCTGATGAAGGGCGCACAGGCGAAGGGGCGGACCTTCCGCTTGGTCGATGGGCTGACGCTTTTCGTGGGTAAGTCGGCTGAAGACAATTTGCGACTCTTGCGGGAGGCCAAACCTTGGTATTTGTGGGTGCATTTGCGCGATGAGCCAAGTGCCCATGCTGTGATCTCGCGCAATAAAAATCAAAATGTGCCTGCTACACAACTGCATGAAGCGGCTCATCACTTACTGGAGAAGACCTTCGGAGAGCGTCAGAAGGACCATTGGGGCGAAAAATACACTGTATTAGTTGCTGAGTGTCGCTTTGTTCGCCCCATTAAGGGTGATCGGCTGGGCCGCGTGCATTACTCCGGCGAAAACTCATTTGTGCATCTGTTTAAAAACAGTTGACCATAAAATAGACCAGTTTAAATTTATTTAATAATTCAATTAGCCCTGTTCTAAAAACCGTAGGCGATGCGCGGACTACCCTACTTGCTTTTGCAATAGGCCACAGGAGGTCATCATAATGATTGAAATAAACAATCTCACAAAACTCTATGGCGATCGTAAAGCCATCGACAATTTGTCGTTCACGGTGAAGAAAGGCGAAGTGATGGGTTTTCTCGGGCCCAACGGCGCCGGCAAAACCACGACGATGAAAATTATCACCGGCTTTATGGCGCCCACTTCGGGAGAAGTGAAGATCGCGGGTTTCGATGTTTTCGAAAACCCTATTGAGGTCAAAAAGCGCATTGGCTATTTGCCCGAGACGCCACCTCTTTACGGCGATATGGTCGTGCGCGATTATTTATCGTTCGTCGCCGCGCTGAAAGGTGTGGAGAAATCACGAATCAAGTCGTTGGTTGACCGCGCCATTGAGAAAACTCGCCTTGGTGAAGTCGCACACCGTTTGATTCAAAACTTATCTAAAGGTTTTCGTCAACGTGTGGGTTTAGCGCAAGCGCTCGTGAGTGACCCTGAAATTTTGATACTCGATGAACCCACTGTGGGTCTTGACCCGCGCCAAGTGGCTGAGATTCGCGCTTTGCTCAATGAGCTACGTGGCAGTCACACCATTATTTTGTCGACGCATATTTTGCCTGAAGTGCAGGCGACATGTGAACGCGTGATTATTATCAACAAGGGCACCATCGTGGCCGAGGACTCACTCAACGGTCTGAGCCAAAAGTTGCGTGGCGGCGGCACGATCAAATTGCGCGTGCGTCGAAATGCTAGTGAGCTCGCGACATCATTGCGCCAGGTGAATGGTGTGACTCGGGTCGAAATCAGCGGTCAGGCGTTGCAGGTTCACGGTGAAACTTCAGAAGAAATGATCGAAGCTTTGGCCGAGGCTGCTGTCACTAAGCGCGCGGGATTGCTCGAGCTGTCGCAGCCCGAAGCTGGTCTCGAAGATATTTTTATTCAACTCACCACAAATCATTGATCACGGCATTAGAGTAACGGAGGTTATATGAGAGCTATTTTTACACTTGCGAAAAAAGATTTAAAATTAATTGTTACGAGCCCCTTGTTTTTGCTGATCGCGGCCCTGTGTTCACTTATTTGGTCGGTGATGTTTGTTAACTTTCTACGCCAGTTCGCCCAGCAAGCCAGCATGGCGGGAATGCAAGGTGCAGAAGTCCCGAATATCATCCGTGGGGTGTTCACTTCGCATATTTCTATGGTGAATTTGATTTTTATCGTGACCTTACCGGCGATCACCATGCGTCTAATTGCGGAGGAGAAAAAATCACGATCTTACGATCTGTTGCTCACCTCACCAGTGACAGCCACAGAAATTGTTTTGGGTAAATTTTTGGCAGGGCTTGGAGCGATGTCGGCACTGCTCTTGATTTCGTTTTTGTACCCGCTCGCCACAGGTCTGATCGCCACTTTTCACTGGCCGACGGTGGGTTCGCTTTACCTCGGCATATTTTTAATGTCGTCGCTCTATGTGGCTTCGGGATTATTTGCTTCGTCGCTCACTGATTCGTCGATGCTCGCGGTATTTATGGGTGTGGTATTTAATTTCTTAATTTGGTTTATCGGGCCCAGTGCGGCAGGTTCAGACGTGAAGTGGTTTGCTGATGTTATGGATTACATCAGCATTGGCCAACATTTAATGACTTTTGTGAATGGCGCTATTCAAGTTAAGTCGGTGATATTTTTTGTCACCGCTGTCGGTTTTTTTATTTTTCTTTCTGAACGTGTTGTTGAATCATCTCGCTGGAGGTAACTCGTATGAGCAAATTAGGTAAAATCAGTTTTTTAATAAGCGGTTTGTCGATCATCGTTTTTGGTCTGGCCCGTTATATGTTGGGCATGTGGATCAATTTTTTATATGTGCCACTCGCGATT
>JAYUVI010000514.1:0-7156 GCA_043754135.1 Bdellovibrionales bacterium
ATAACGAAAATCTTGTTTCGCTAATGGTTCAAGAAACTCTAGGCGATAAAAACCCTTTCCCGACTTTGCCGGCACGCTCACCTGCATACCAATTAAGCGGGTATCGACACGGGTATCACTGAACGAAGTCCCGCGAGCCTCGGCCTCTAACTTCTCGGCGACCACTACATTTTGCTCGAGCCATGCAAGAGCTACGGATTGACGGAGCGTTTGTGCACTGACCCCGCGCGCGAAGTATTCGTGAAACTTGGGTGCTTCATGATCAGTAAATTGAAAACCTGTCGCCGCTTCAGAAATAAAATCACTGGCGTCATCACTGAGAGCAGCTGAATCACTCTGAGGAGAATAGCTCACACTTTCGAGCGCGGGAGAGATCACACTTTCAAGCGCATCACTATGCAGAACGGCGCCCATGCTTTCGAGACCGGTGTCCGCGCTTTCAAGGCTGCCTCGCTGGCTGTGAATTTCGGTCGCGCGAGAAGTCTCTCTAGCTGTCGCCCTATTGGGTTTTTTCGCAGTGGCTTGATTTAATACGGTAATACATCGGCGGGTGAGCTCGCTCGGCGAAAGTCTCTTTTCGGCAAAATCGTCGGTTTGGTCAGCCGCCACTCCCATCGATGAAAGTAACAATAAACCGACCGACAATAAAAATTTTTCAATCACATGCCTGTGAATCATTCTCTGTCTCACTTTAAACGCTAAAGGCGCCACATATTTGTAATTAGAAAAAGGAGAGCAAGAACTGTTCCGCTCGCAGTTAAACGAGGGCTTTATAAATCGCGAGAAAATCACTGGGTTTTAAGCTCGCACCACCAACAAGAAAGCCGTCGATGTTTTTCTGTTGAGCGAGTTCTTGCGCATTGTCGGGCTTCACACTGCCGCCGTAAAGAATTTGCGTTTTTTCGGCCATAATCGCACCCCATTTTTCGCGCAAAACTTGGCGAATAAAATGGTGGGCCTCTTCAGCTTGCGCGGGAGTGGCAACCTTGCCGGTGCCGATAGCCCACACGGGTTCGTAAGCGACGACGAGTTGCAAAGCCGCTGAGCTTTGGCCGACTGACTGTTCGCCGCGACTTTGCGCCACCGGAGAGACAGCGCGCAATTGCTCGCCAATTAATTCTAAGCCACCCTGCAACTGCCCGAGTACGACTGCGTTGGTTTGGCCGGCTTCGCGTTCTTTTAATGTTTCGCCCACACACAACATAGGGGTTAGTCCAGCGTCGAGCGCCGCCTTTACTTTTTTCGCTATCAACTCGTTGTTCTCAGCAAATAATGTTCGGCGTTCGCTGTGCCCGATGAGCGCCCAAGTGGCGCCCATGGAATTCACTACTGACGCTGAAATTTCACCGGTAAAGGCACCATCTTTGGCGAAATGAATATTCTGCGGGCCGAACTGCACGGCCGAGTTCTTTGCCACTTCTTCTGCAAATGCCGACAAATTGTAAGCAGGAGGGAAAATCACGACCTGTGGTACTGCCGCAGCGGCAGTAGACGCACCGCTTGCGCCCATCAACCCTGGCACAAACTCACGAACAAACGCCCGCGTTTCCTCGGGGTTTTTAAAAAGCTTCCAATTACCGGCACAGATTTTTTGTCGTGAAGCCATAGAACACCTTTATTAGAATCATGGATCAAGTATCAGGAGAATGGATTAAGAACCTATTTTCTCTGCCCTAAGACTTCGGCCGCACAGCCTCAACACCTGGCAGTTTATCGCCTCGCAAGAACTCAAGACTGGCGCCACCACCGGTTGAAATATGCGTCACTTGATCGGCATAGCCTGAAGCACTCATGGCTGCAGCAGAATCCCCGCCGCCCACAATCGTGGTGGCCGTTTTTAAATCAGCCAAAGTTTTCGCCACCGCAAAAGTGCCCTTAGCAAATTCTGGAGTTTCAAAAACACCCATAGGGCCGTTCCAAAAAACAGTTTTTGCCTTTAGCAATTCATTGCAGAAAAGTGCTGAAGTTTTGGGGCCGATGTCGACACCCATCCAACCGTCGGGTATGGCCGATGTCGATGTGTTTTTTAAATCTTTCGCTGAATCAAATCTAGTCACAATCATGTGATCGATCGGCAAAAGAATCCTTTTATTCCGGGAATCAACACGAGCGAGTAATTCGCGGGCGTATTTCAATTTATCTTTTTCAACACGCGAGGTGCCAACTTTGACATCTTGTGCAGCCAGAAAAGTATAGGCCATGGCGCCGCCGACGAGAAAAGTATCAACGCGGTCAATGAGATTTTCGATAACACTCACCTTGTCGCTAACTTTTGCCCCGCCCAAAATGGTCATAAACGGAGGTTCAGGAGATTTGATCACCTTATCGAGCATTTCGATTTCTTTTTTCATCAAAAAGCCGATGCCTTTTTCAGCGATTTTCGTCGGCAAACCTACAATGCTAGCGTGAGCGCGGTGACTAGCGCCGAAAGCATCGTTGATGTAAATATCGGTGTAATGAGAAATGGCGTTGCTTAAGCCTTCACCATTTTCAGTCTCATCTTCATCAAAGCGTAAGTTCTCGAGTAGAATAAATTGATTGGACTTTAAACTCCGCAAAAGAGTTTTCGGTAGCTCGCTGTTCGGGTCTTCGATCAATATGACTTCGCAGCTCAGAAGTTCACCGAGGCGATCAGCCACAGGCTCAAGTGAATATTTCGGGCGATCTTCGGCGGTTTCGGGGCGACCTAAGTGAGACGCCACCACGAGCTTTGCGCCATGCTCAAGCGCATAGCGAATCGTCGGTAAGGCGGCATCGATGCGTGTGGTGTCGGTGATCTTGCCATTCTTGATTGGCACATTCAGATCGAGACGCAAAAAAACGCGTTTATTTTTTAAATCGAAATCTTCAATCGATTTTATACCGGTCAACGTGCTGGCTGCCATTAGAGACCTCGTGTTTGCATGTAAAGGGCGAGGTCCACCATGCGTGAAGAAAAACCAAATTCATTGTCATACCAAGAATAAACTTTCGCCATGCGTGGGCCCATCACCATCGTGCTGTCGGTGTCGACAACTGAGCTATATTCACAGCCAATGTAATCGCTGCTCACAAGAGGCGCATCCTCGCAGTGCAAAACGCCTTTCATTTTGCCTTTGGCCGCCTCACGAAGGGCGTTGTTAATTGATTCTACGGTTACATCTTTTTTAGTGTTCACGACGAGGTCGACCAAGCTGACATTAGGGGTCGGCACGCGAATTGAAAGTCCGTTTAATTTACCGTTCAACTCAGGCAACACTAGACCAACGGCTTTAGCGGCACCCGTTGTCGTCGGGATCATCGACAAAGCCCCGGCGCGGGCGCGACGTAAATCTTTGTGAGGGGCATCGAGTATCACTTGATCGTTGGTGTAAGAGTGAATGGTGGTCATTAAACCCTGCTCAATACCAAAAGCATCGTGCAGAACTTTCGCGACCGGAGCGAGACAATTCGTGGTGCATGAAGCATTACTTAAAACCGTATGCTTCGACGGATCGTACTGCTCGTGATTCAAACCATACACCACAGTCAAATCCGCATTTTTTGCCGGAGCTGAAATCATCACTCGCTTCGCACCTGCTTGTATGTGCTTCGAGGCGCCCTCTTTGTCGGTGAAAACGCCAGTGCACTCGAGCACGAGTTCAACTCCCAACTCTTTCCACGGGAGCTGTGTAGGATCTTTGATTTTTGTGTAACGAATTTTTTTACCGCCCACTGAAATGCTATTTTCATCGTGGCTCACGGCTTGATTGTAAGTGCGGTGAGTGCTGTCATATTTAAGTAAGTGCGCCGAGATTTTCGTGTCGCAAAGGTCATTGATCGCGACAATGTCGAGTTTTTCAAAACCCGCACGAAAGAAAATGCGGCCAATACGACCGAAACCATTAATTGCGACTTTTATTTTTGCCATGAGCGGCCTCCACACTTCATTATAAAAATTCAATTCACGTCATCATTCATTACAAACATCGCAAGACCAACATCACCACTGCAAACGATGAAAAAGCTGTCTTGCGTTCTCGCCCGTAGCGCGAGCCAGCTCTTCAACTGTCACGCCCTTGAGCTCAGCGACGAGCTGCGCGGTGTGCACCATGTATGCGGGTTCGTTCTTTTTGCCACGAAAGGGTACGGGAGTCAAAAAGGGCGCGTCGGTTTCAATATGCAACCGATCGAGCGGCACGGATTTCACGGTGGCGCGAAGTGAATCCGCGTTTTTAAACGTGACCACTCCGCTGACTGAGATATTGTAGCCGATTTTCAAAGCCTCATCGGCCAGCCATTGCGTGCCGGTAAAACAATGAAGCAAACCCTTCACCGACCCGGCAAACTCAGTAAGGATCGCGATGGTGTCAGACTCAGCATCGCGGGTGTGAATTTCAACAGGCAAACTAAACTCTTGCGCGAGTTGCATCTGTTTGCGAAAAACATCGCGCTGAACATCGTGCGGGGAATGATTGTAAAAATAATCGAGGCCGATCTCTCCCACCGCCACTATCCGTGGGTGCGACAAGTTTTCGCGCATGAATTTTTCACCGACCGCAGAGTAATCTTTGGCGTCGTGCGGGTGGTACCCCAAGGTGCCATAGACCGTCGGTTTATAGCGTTCGATGTAATCCATAATCTTCGGGTGATCATCGAGACCGGTGCCCACCGTGATCAAACGTTCGATGCCGTTTTCAGCCGCCAGTGCTATCACCGCAGAAGTTTCGTTCTCAATCATGTTGAGATGCGTGTGAACGTCGATCCATTTGGTGGGGCTCATAATTCACTCTCTGTTTTACGATCACGCATTACAAAACCCTTGATTGATAAATAAAATTTTCGAGAGTGAGTTGTAAATCACCATGACCAGCTAAGTCGCGTTCGACCACACGAATCTTTTCACTGAGCGACGCGAGATGGGCGTCAGAAAGCTGTGCGGTTTTCATAAAATCTTCGCGCAGGTCTTCGTGTAAAAGTGGGCCGTGACCTTTCAACAAAAACCATTGATCGCGCACAAATTCAAACCACAGTTGCGCGAACTCAATGCCTTGCTCTCGCGACTCGACTTGCTCGCGCATAAGATCGACCATTTCACCATCGGGCAATGACCATAACGACCGCCACAGCTGCCACGCTTGCGCACGTTGTTCTATATCGACTGGGGAGCGCTGCAACTGCGCGAGTTCGTCGCGCGAGAGGCTGCGAAAGCGCAACACTTGCGAACGCGAACGCAGAGTTTTTAAAACGCTGTCTTGGCTTGGGGCGATTAAAATAAAATAGGTTTGCGCCGGTGGCTCTTCGATCACTTTCAAAAGCGCATTGGCGGCTTGCGCATTCAATTGGTGAGCATCGTCGACAATCACCAAACGCGCACGACCTAGGGTTGAGAGTGAAAGTTGTTGCACAATGGCTCGCGCGGTTTCGATTTTAATTTGACCTTTTTCCGGCGCTACGAGAATCATACTTTCACTTTGCTGCTTGGCCACGCGCAGGCAGGGCGCGCTTTCGCCACAAGGTGTGACCGCATGACTCAGTTTGGCCTCAACATTCGACCGGTAAGTCGCAGGGTTGGGAGAAACACTTTTTTCACAAACCATCGCCTGCGCTAATCCAAGTGCCACAAGTTTTTTACCCTGACCGCTCGGGCCCACAAACAATAAACTATTGGGTACGCGACCCATACGCACCATTTGCAACAACCGCCCAATAGTCTGTTGATGCCCCACCACTTGTGCGAAGATTGATTTTTCAGCATGCGGAGAAGTCATTTACAACCACTTACGAGTGCGCAATTCGCGCAAAAGATTTTCGAGTAATTCAGCCTTAGGCTTTGCGGCATCTAGCACGAGCCACTGGGCTTGATCTTCTTGCGCCAATTTCAAATAACTGTCACGCACACGCTGGTGAAAATCCTGTTGTTCGCTCTCAAAACGGTCGAGTTCACGCCCCTCCATGCGCCGAGCGGCTTCTTCGACGGTTAAATCGAGTAAAACCCATAAATCGGGAGCGCACCCATTCACTGCATAGGCATTGAGCATATCAATTTCTTGGCGAGGCAAACTGCGGCCACCCGCCTGAAAAGCCACTGCCGAAGCACTGAACCTGTCAGACAAAACCCACTCCCCACGTTTCAACGCTGGACGAATTTTTATCTCAACATGGTGGGCACGATCCGCAACATACAGAAGTAACTCGGCTCGTGGCGTGGGGGCCTCGCTGTCTTTGCGTAACAGTAACCGACGAATTTCTTCTCCCAAGGGTGTGCCACCCGGCTCACGCGAGACCTGCACCTGCTCACCTTTAGCTAAGATCGCCTGCCTCAACCCCTCAATGAGAGTCGACTTGCCGCCGCCATCTAGACCTTCAAACGCGATAAACTTCATAAGAGTCTCTTTTCGCTGTAAGCCATTGGATTGTCACCATTTTCCTTATTTATGCATTGCATTATTCAGCGTGGCTGGCCAAGCTCAGATTTAAGTCGGAAGACTCCGATAAGTGGCCTATGAGCGCAGTCAAAAAAGTCAAAGTTCGCGCCAAAGACAAAATCCGCGTTTTGATTGCCGACGATGATTGGCAATCGAGCCACCGCGCCCTCGAGTTTTTGAACCAAAATAGTTTTGACTGCCGCATGTGCGCAACAGGTGCCGACGCGAAAAAACTCCTCGTCTCATGGAAGCCCAAAGTCCTTCTCGTCGATTTGATGTTACCCGGAGCCAACGCCTTTGAATTATTACGTTACTGTCAAAATGAACCCGGTGTGCGCACGCAAAATGTATCCGTGCTCGTGATGTCGGGTCACAATAGCGAAGACAACGTGCGGGAATCCTACCAACGTGGTGCCCGCGATTACATCACTCGCCCGATCATGTACCAAGATCTTTTGAATCGAGTGGTGTTTCACTGCCGTGACCCACGCCTTGTTGAATTGGAATTGAAAAAAGCAGTGAGTGCGCAGACCGACACTTTGAAAATCGCTGATCTCATAGTCACACAAGCGCTGCAAAAATTAAATTTCGAAGAGATGCTCTACAGTTTTACCTGCATGGCGGCTTTAAAAATCAAAGGTCTGCGCTGCTCAGTAATTTACAGTTTAACCAATGAGCGTGGCGTGGTTTTAGCCTCTAACGACCGCAAAGACATTGCCGGTTTGCCACTCGACTTAGGCAAATACCCTGAGGTCAAATTAGTTTTGAAC
>JAYUVI010000515.1:0-2459 GCA_043754135.1 Bdellovibrionales bacterium
CAAAGCTAATACGTTTGTCGACTACTGGCTTTCGGGCACGGTTGTCGGCGCCGCTGGCAGTTCGATATGGGTTCAACTTATGATCTACCCCATTTGGCTTGGTCAAATTCAAGAAGCATTTAAAGCCGGCTGGCAAAGTGGTGTTTTAACAGCCACTGGGTTAACCGCCATCAGTGCGGCTATTTTGGCTATTTATATTCCGGCAGTAAAAGTTTTTCGCGTTGGTCGCACTCCTTACGAACGACAGATACAAGCTGAGGTGTTGGCCAAAACTTTAAACCAATTAGCTGGCGCCCCTGCTGCCGCAAAAAATTCCGTGGTGAGCGCCACTCGCAGTGCCGGCCAAGGCGTTCGCAAAGCCTACCAAGCTGCTAAAAATTGTATCCAGGCTTTGAACCCGAAAAAAACAGGCTCTCGCTAAATTTGCGAAGTATCAATTACAATATCGATATCTTTAATACTCTGTATTTGTCGCCTTTGCGGTTCAGCCAAAGTTCGAGTTGCGCCATCACTTGGTTCGTGAATGAAAGGCACACCATCGGCGAGCTTAAAAAATACCTCAGTTATATAAAAATTTAGATTTTAGACCATAAATCACCTAGACCAAGACGCTTCACCCACTCACCAATATAATCTCGATCCACTTTTGTGGTCATAACCATTTCACGAATATCGAGTAAATGCTTTTCTGACTCGCCCTCACGGTAGAAAACAAGCTTGTTGAGAATAATATCCTCAGGTGACGCGATAAAAACCTCGATGCCTGTCGCGATTTCAACTTTAACTTTTCTCTTAAACTCGGACAGATAAAATTCTGTCTCTTTGTTCATGATAATATCCACCTTAATACCGGATTTTTGGTGAATTAAGTTAAATGAACCTTTTCTACTGACCTCATCATGCAAAACTTCGTCGGGTGGGCAATAGTAATCGTCCAGTGGGAACTTCTCTTCAAAATCGCCGACTTGCGAAGCGCGCAGAGCAATCACAAGATCAATATCTTGAGTAAAGCGTGGGCGACCATAATGCATAGAGGCCAATGAGCCCACCAAAAAATATTCAATATTTAATTGATCGAGTCGCGAAGAAACGTCTTTTAAAACATAGAGCAAACCTATCACGGCGATTTCTCTTCATTGAGTCGACGAAAATAGGCTGCCGTCATTTCAGTGACTTCTTCGTCCGACTTACTCGGATTTTGCTTGGCTAAACGTGTCTTAATAATCAAAAAAGCGTCTTTAAACATCTGATCAGCAGTCTCTAACGAGGTCTGCCTACCAGAACGAGTTTGCTTGTTTTTATTATCCACGTCTTTTAATCAATACCGATAATGATCAGGCTTAAACGGCCCGTTCACATCCATACCTAAATACTTCGACTGTTTCGAAGAAAGTTTCGTTAACTTCACGCCTATTTTTTCAAGGTGCAAGGCCGCTACTTTTTCGTCGAGTTCTTTCGGTAAACGGTAAACTTGAATCTCTTTGTATTTGTCGCCTTTGCGGTTCAGCCAAAGTTCGAGTTGCGCCATCACTTGGTTGGTGAATGAGTTACTCATCACGAAGCTTGGGTGACCGGTCGCACAGCCAAGGTTGACGAGGCGACCCTTAGCTAAAACTATAATCTCGCGCTTATCTTTGAAAACGTGAATATCGACTTGCGGTTTCACTTCGCGCTGCTCAGTTGATTTGTTCAACCAGGCCATATCGATTTCAATATCGAAGTGACCAATGTTGCACACAATCGCGCCATGCTTCATTTTTTTGAAGTGAGCTTCCGTAATAATGTCGCAGCAACCTGTGGCGGTGACAAAAATGTCGGCACGAGAAGCGGCGTCATCCATAGTCGTGACTTCGTAGCCCTCCATGGCTGCCTGCAAAGCGCAAATGGGGTCGATTTCAGTCACAAGTACGCGAGCGCCGTAAGACTTCATCGAGTGCGCGCAGCCTTTGCCGACATCGCCGTAACCAGCAACGACCACTACTTTACCAGCGAGCATCACGTCGGTGGCGCGTTTAATGCCATCAGCGAGAGATTCGCGGCAGCCGTACAAGTTGTCGAATTTTGATTTTGTAACTGAATCATTAATATTGATAGACGGCAGTTTTAATAAGCCTTGCTCATGCAGCTTCACTAAGTTGTGCACGCCTGTAGTCGTCTCTTCAGACAAACCGACAATTTGCTTAATTTCTTTAGCGAAACGCTTTTCATGCATCATATTGGTTAGGTCGCCGCCGTCGTCGAGAATTAAATCGTAACCTTCTGGGCCCCAACCAGTGATTGTTTGCTCAATACACCAATTAAATTCTTGTTCATTTTCACCCTTCCAAGCAAAAACCGGGATTCCTGCAGCAGCCATCGCCACGGCCGCGTGATCTTGCGTAGAAAAAATATTGCATGAGCTCCAACGGATTTTCGCACCCAAATGAACCAATGTTTCAATTCAAACAGCAGTTTTAATT
>JAYUVI010000516.1:0-3921 GCA_043754135.1 Bdellovibrionales bacterium
AACAACAGAAAAGTGCCGGCGTAGAGTACGCCAAAAAAGACAATGGAGAGCCAGAGAATCATTTGGCGCTCCATCATGCGATCCAAATTACTGCTCGATTCATTCTCTAAAAATAGAAGAACTGATGAGTAGTATCGCCAAAAAGCAAAAGCTTGAGCGAAAAAGATAATTCCCAAAAAGATACCATACGTGACGTCCGTTGCGGCCGTCGCCACGCTAGTCACATTGTAAATTGCAGCGGAGCCCAGTAAAATGGTGAGCGCAAGTAATAGCCATCGCATTTGGCGCAAATGCGTGTTCATCAAGGGGCTTGAAACTCTTTCGATAATACGTCTGTCGGTATTTTCAGTGCGGCGTTGTGCTGACATAATTCAAATTCTACTCATACTGATCAAGAGAGTCGATACGACGATGGTCCAATTTGCATTTGACCCTATGGAAAAACCCCCCCATTATTGTCCATTCAGTAACTACTTAAAGGAGATACACAACATGTACGGAAAATTATTGCAAAATCTGACTTTGGTCAGTGCGGCTTTAGCGTTCACATTAGCGGCCCAGGCTTCTACCAAATACAACCTCGACACGGCCCATAGCTCGATCACCTTCAAAGTGGACCACCTTGTGGTTTCTAGCGTCACCGGCCGCTTCGATAAATTCGACGGCACCTTCATGTTCGACGAGAAAACCGGCGAATTGGCTGACCTCAATGCGAAGATTGATATCGATTCAATTAATACCAACGAGGCCAAGCGTGATGCTCATTTGAAAAACCCAGAGTTTTTCGGCGCCCGCACTGAAAAAAACAAACTCGTTGAAGCGAAACGTTGGATGACTTTCAAATCGACAAAAGTCGATAAGCGCGGTTTGAAACCAACTCAAGTGACTGGCGACCTGACTATGAACGGCATCACGAAGCCCGTCACTCTTGATGTGAACTACAAAGGCTCAGTCAAAGACCCGTGGGGCAACACAAAACTGGGTTTTGAAGCCACTGGTAAATTAAATCGCAAAGATTTCGGCCTGACGTGGAACAAAGCTCTTGAAACCGGCGGCGTGGTTGTCGGCGAAGAAGTGGCGATCAACATCACTGGCGAAGCGGCTCCCCTAGCCCCAGCTGAAACAGCAACTAAGAAAAAATAACTATGAAATTGATCACACCGCTTCAATATCAAGCTGTCTTGCCTCTCGATAAATTGCTTTTGCAAAACCCGGCACCTGTCGGCGAAGCTGTTCCACTAGATGTGGTCTTCGTTGGCGCTGGTCCCGCTGGTTTAAGCGGAGCGATTCATCTGGCGCGCTTGATTAAAAAGCACAACGAAGCGGTGGCGAGCGGCGGTGCCCAAGGCGCTGCCCTCGGTGACATTCAGATTGGTGTGCTAGATAAAGCTCCCAATTTGGGCGGTCACACGTTATCGGGCGCGGTGATGAACCCGCGCGCGATGCGTGAATTATTCCCTGAATTAAAAGACAACGATATCCCGTACCGTAAAAAGGTCGAAGGCGATCGCGTTTACTTGGTGACTGAGTCAGGCCAAATTCGCCTGCCGACCCCGCCACCGATGCATAATGACGGCAATTATGTTGTGTCGTTATGTGAAATTGTGCGTTTTCTCGGGCAGAAAGCTGAAGAAGTCGGCGTGAACATATTTTCGAGCTTCCCCGCCGATGCGTTGTTGATGAGTGGCTCGACTGTAAAAGGTGTGCGCACTACTCCTGCTGGTTTGGGTCGTGATTCGCAGCCTGGGTCGCAGTACATGCCGCCGAATGATATCACCGCGCGCGTGACGGTTTTGACTGACGGCACTCGCAGTGCGCTGGCGCAAGCTTATTGTCAGTCACAAAATATTCTCTCTGACCAGCCACAAATTTATGCTTTGGGCGTGAAAGAAATTTGGCGCGTGAAAAAAGCCCCGCGCGAAGTGACCCACACTTTAGGTTACCCTCTGCCGACGAATGCTTTTGGTGGCAGCTTTTTGTATCCTCTCGCAGACGACATGGTCGCGTTTGGTTTAGTCGTTGGCCTCGATTATAAAGATCATAATTTAGATGTGCATAAACTTTTGCAGAAATTGAAACAGCACCCTTTGTTTAAGCAATACTTAGAGGGCGGCGAAGTTGTGGAGTGGGGAGCTAAGACAATTCCCGAAGGTGGATGGAACAGTTTACCTAAGCGCCTGCACGGCGATGGCCTGCTTATGGCCGGCGATGCCGTGGGTTTGGTCAATGTGCCCGCGTTGAAAGGCATTCACTACGCTATGCAATCGGGCATGTATGCGGCCGAAACCGCGTTTCGAGCTTTGCTTGCGAACGACACTTCTGCAAAAGCGTTGAGTGGTTACGACGAGAAAATTAAAACGTCGTATATTCGTGATGATCTCTACAAAGTTCGCAATATGCGCCAGGCTTTTAAATCGGGCTTTTATTGGGGTGGTTTTAAAGCGAGCGTTATGACGGCGACGTGTGGCTTATTCCCCGGCGGTGGCAGTCACCATGTTGAAGATGCCGCCGAAGCAAAAGATGTTGCGGCGGCCGATTCTAACGCTTCGTCATCTACAGGAGGGGCCGCCACGACTGGGGCTTCTGCACCTACTTCGAGTGTAGGATTATCTGCAAGTTCTGCTACTGCCACGGTGGCAGTGAAAATGCTGAGCAAGGTCGATGCCGTTTATTTGGCGGGAAATAAGACTCGCGACGACATCCCCCAACACTTAACGGTGGGTAAAGATATTTCAAGTGATGTAGCCGATATGTACGCGTCACTATGCCCCGCTGGTGTTTACGAGCGTCAGGGCGATAAATTAATTGTGAATGCGCCCAACTGTATTGACTGTAAAGCCACAGATGTTATTGGTCCTCGCTGGCAGCCTCGTGAAGGTGGTTCTGGGCCCGACTACAAATTGATGTAGTCCCGGCAAAACTTCAGCGCTGCCGCAGGAGTTTATATGACGTTATTTAATCGCAGCAACGACAGCCAACTTTCGGCGACAAATTTAGAAAATGTTCAAAAGTTCAAAAATATTTTGGGCTTTTTATTTTTTAAGCTGGCTGAAGTCACCTTTTTATTTTTTACGTTATCAGGAATGAGTTTTTTATTTTTTACACTGGCAGGAGATACCGTGAATGCGTCGCCTCATCAAAACAAGTCCGGTTTTGAGCAAGAAACTAAAACATTTCGCGAAAAAGTGGAAACGCGTTTGCGCAGCCCCGAGGGTTGGCTCGCAGTTGTCGGTTTGCATTGGTTGAAGGAGGGCGAGAATTCTCTCGGCTCGGCAAAAGACAATACCGTAATTTTACCGGCGACTGTGCCTGCAAAATTGGGTGTAGTGACTTTCGATAAGAAAAAAGGCGCAGCGATCGCGTTTAACGAAAATGCGGTCACAAGCGCGAAAGCAGAAGATAATACCGGGATCACCTTAAATGGCGCCGCTGTCAAAGCTGGCCAAAAGTATTCGTTGAGCGATGACGATAACGGCAAAACCGACAAAGAACCAACACGTGTAAAAGTCGGCCCCGTGAATTTCTTTTTGATTGAACGCAAAAATGGCATAGCTGTACGAGTGAAAGATGAAAACGCCGAGGCTCGCAAAAATTTTCAAGGTCGTAAATGGTACACCGCCGATGAAAAGCTAGCGATCGATGCGGAGTGGGTGGCCTTCGACAAGCCGAAAAAAATTATGATGCCTGATATTTTAGGCAATTTAAATGAAGAGACTTCTCCGGGCTACGCACGTTTTGAATTAAACGGTCAGAAAATTGAATTGCACCCGATCGTTGAGGAAGACACTTTGTTTTTCGTATTTCGTGATCAAACGGCGGGCAAAGAAACCTACGGAGCCGCGCGCTTTTTAAATACGCCAATGCCAAAGAACGGTCGCGTTGTGCTTGATTTTAATCGCGCCGTAAACCCGCCGTGCGCCT
>JAYUVI010000517.1:0-4697 GCA_043754135.1 Bdellovibrionales bacterium
GCGTAGACGGCGTGTGGTCAGGTCGCTTGGTTGTAGTGTTAAACATGCCTTGGTTGATCGTGTAAGAGGTGCCGCCAATGTCGCGGTAAACGGCAGTCACCGACGGCAAGAACATCCACGGTAGAGTGATAATCACTGCGCCATCAGTACCGACGCCCATGCCTTCACTCGCCACAGTTTCTGAATTAATAACCGTTTCAAAATCCATGCCGAGCGTGGTGGAGGGAATATCGGTACGCTTCACTTCAACGCGATTGATGAGTCTAGCATTCGTACCGATCTTGATGATGCCATCCCAAATTCTGAAATTAAAACCTGCTACGAAAGCGTAGTCGTTGCGGTAGTTGTAATCAAAAATATTGTTCGGTAAATCATACTCAGCATCGGCAGAGTAGCGCGCGAAAACACCAAAACCAAAATTGGTGACCACAAATGACGGAAAAGCCTGTGCCCGTTCATGTAAACGTTTATTTGGCTCAGCTAAAACTTTAACAAGGGTTTCTTGTGGATCTAAAAACGCCATCGTATCTGAACCCACCACGGCTTGTGTGTCTTGACCGATCTCGAGTTCAGGGTCAGCCACCGTCAGAAAGAAATTCCGTAATTTACCGAGGGCCGCAGGGTTACTGAGCAAAGCCGTTTCGTCGTTGACCACGGCAACAGCTGCGCCACCCATCGAGAGTGAACGCACACCATTGTAAAACTCATAGCGTTCGTCCGCTCGAGCCTGCAACGACATCAGCAAAATCAATAAAATCCATTTCATATACACGCGCAAAATCCCCTCCATGGGACTTGTTCTATGATTCTATTTTCTCGGCATTTCGTTGACTCAAGTTGAGACAGACTTAGAGCGTGATTTTAATACAAACAGCCGCGTCGACCTTTGGCTAGCTTTTGCGTGCTATGTCTGGTCAGCAGGACCAGGCCTGTGTAAAATGGGAGTAAAGGGCTAAAGTGCTCGAGACAATAACCCTGTGGGAGTATTCAACATGCGTAAAATATTTTCTTTCATCACGATTTTATCTCTAACATTATTAGTTGGTGGCTGCGAAACCGAAGATGATCGCAAACTTTCAGACGCCCAAGAATGTCTCGATAAATTGCGTGATTCAGATAGCGACGCTGAAGCTTTAGCGTGCAGCAAAAAAATAAAAGGTATGTCTTCATCTGAATCTTTCGTCATTCGATGTTCCGTTGATTTTTTCGTAGGTGGAGTAAAAGCGTCGCAGGTGGCGCGCGCGGTCGACGAAGCCAATGATTTACCGGCAAACAAAAAAGCTGGCGCGCTGATGGGCTACATGACTCAAGACACTGAAGCCGAAGCCGCGACCACCTATAGCGATTGCGTGAAGAGCGGAGTGGCGAGTTTAATATATATGGCGAGTATCAGTCAGATCGGCACGGAACTGATCATTAGCGTAGGCCAAAACCCCGACGACCTGGATAACCTCAACGTTGACGCTGCAATTGCCAATTGCCAAACACCTGGCAATTGTAACGACACTGTAGTGGGCAATGCGGTTATAAACATGTACGACATTTACTGCGTGGGTGGCGCTGAAGACAGTAGTGTCTGTCAAGATATGTCGGCGGCGCTCGCTCAAGGTGGAAACAACCCAGACGCTGTTGCTCAAGCGTTATTCGACCTTCTCGCGAACTAAAATTTTTAATTAAATTTTTAGTTAAATTTTAAAATTTGTTTTTTCACCTGGTCGTGAATGGCTTGGCTGCCAGCCACGATATCACGATCGAAAGAGGAGAATGGGCGATCATGAAAATTGCCCACTACACCACCGGCTTCTGTCACGAGTAAAGAACCTGCAGCGATATCCCAAGGTGAAAGACCACGCTCCCAATAAGCGTCGAAAACGCCTTCCGCAACTAAGCATAAATCATAAACTGCCGAGCCCACTCGCCGAATGCCTCGCGCCTCTTCAATTAACGCCGCGAAAACTTGCAGTTGCGATTTTAAACCCACTTTGTCGTACGAAGTAAAACCTGTTGCGAGTAAAGATTGATGAATCGTTGTTCGTTCACTCACCCGTAAACGCCGCGCATTTGCCACGTCATCATTTTCGACAACAAAAGCGCCGCCACCACGTGTGGCCGTGTAGGTGCGTTTGAAAACCGGCACGTCACAAACCGCTACAACAATTTGGCCCGCCACTTCTAAACCAATGCTGATGCAATAAATCGGTAATTGATGAACATAGTTGGTGGTGCCATCGAGTGGGTCGATAATCCACACACCATTGTGACGTGTGGTCGCATCTAGACTTTCGCCTCGGTTTTGATAAGCGCCCTCCTCACCTAGAATGGCAAATTCAGGGTAAGCTTGACGTAAATATTGCGTGATGACTTTTTCACTCTCAAGATCGGCCTCGCTCACAAGGCCCGCCTGGTCTTTTTCTGAAACATTTGCAAGATGCCCAAAATGGTTTACGAGAATTTCTCGCCCCAATATGGCGGCTTTATAAGCAACGTCTTTTGCTTTTTGCAAATCGAGATTACTATTCGGTCGATTATTTATCATAAGGCAACACTTGACCCGACTAGACCGTTTGTCAAGCTTGCAAAAGTTTGACCCCGCAAGGCTCTTACCGATAACATAAATAGAAAGCACATATGCACCCTTGGGGGGGTTAAATTATGAGTAAAGCGCCGTCAACTTCAAAGGCCGACACGGCAGTTAAATTGGTTTTAGTATTTTTTATTTCTCTTCTTTCATTTTCTGTCGGCACGTATGTCGGTAAACAAGTGAGCGAGAGCGAAGCTCGTCAAGCCGCGCTTGAAGCCGATTATAATAATCATGATGGCCACGCCACCGCGGCTCACGAAGGCGCAGGCGAAGAAGCCACTGCACCTATTTCTGAAGCCGAATCAAATTCACTCGCCGAAGAATTTGTTAAAGGCGCGCGCAAAACCGCGAGTGAAGGTGACGGGCACGGCGAAGCCCCCAATCACGGCGAAAAGAATGAGCATGGCGATGGACACGGCGAGAAAGCCGAACATGGTGATGGTCATGGCGATGTCGCTGAAAAAAGTGAAAACGATGGTGGTCACGGCGAGAAGGCCGAGCATGGAGTGAAAGCCCAGCATGGTGGCGACAACGATTCAGCTAAAAAAGAAGAGCATGGCGAAAAGAATCACGCTCACGGCGAAGCCGCGACAAGCAGCGAAGCCGCCAAGAGCAGCGAAGCCCCGACGAGTAGCGAATCCGCAAAGAGCGTAGAAAAAGAAGACGGCTACACTCATCACTCAAAAATGAAGGCCGCTACACACGAAGAGACCGGCGCGGGTCATGGCGCGCCCGATCGACACGCGGCTGCAGTTGAAAAACCAGCTCCTGGCAAACCTAGTTCTGCGGCTGAACGCGTATCACACGATATGGCGCCCGCAGCCGACCCTGTGAAAAAAGCTGAACCCCCAAGTCACTTACCATCTGTCGCCACAACCGCAATCGGTAAATACACCGTGCAAGTGGCTTCATACGCGACTGAAGATGAAGCGAAAAATCACGTAAGCCGACTTGCGGGTAAAGGTTATAGTCCGTTCTACGTACGCGCCGATGTGGGTGGCAAAACTTGGTATCGCGTGAGCATTGGTTTGTTTTCGGACCAAAAGAGCGCTACAAATTATCGAACTGAGCTACTCGCGACCCAAGCTGTGGCGTCGGCAATCGTTCAAAAAATAGTAAAGTAAAAAATGATCTACATCATCTCTGGAACAAATCGACCTGGCTCAAGAACCCGCCAGGTCGCGACGATTGTTCAGAGACACTTTCAAGTTTACACTCCCGATACCGAAATTATCGATCTTGCCGAATTGCCCTTTCATGAAATGTCACATGCGAAGTACGACGCGGCCGCACTCCCTGACTCAATCAAGACCGTCATTGGCAAACTCGATCAGGCCGACGGCATTGTGATAGTCACACCTGAGTACAATGGCTCAATGCCCGGTGGACTCAAATTTTTTATCGATCACTGGAGCTACCCAAAAACTTTCGAATATCGCCCCGTCGCATTCGTCGGTTTAGGTTTTCGCTGGGGTGGCTTACGACCAGTCGAGCACTTGCAACAAGTTTTTAACTACCGCAACGCTTATGTTTTCCCTGAACGTGTGTTCTTGATGAATATTTCTAACGTTCTTGTGGATGGCAAAATCACCGACACGATGGTGACTGATTTACTCGATAAACAAGCTCGCGGATTTGTAAAGTTCATCAAAGCTTTGAAATCGCAAAATCTGCACCCACTGACGCTGGCCTAAGTCACGCCACCATTCGCACGAATGTTTTGCCCACTGTCTTTGATTTCGCCAAGGGCCTAAAACGATCTCATACTAAAATTTGAGTTGGTCTTGATAGTATCAAATGATACTATCAATATATGTATAAACCGCCTTTTGAGATTAGCGCTGAGATTTTAACCCTTGTAAGCGAGATACAGGAAAAGCTCGGACACCTAAGAGATTCCTTGTTGATCAAGCCCCCAATACAGTTGCGCCGAGAAAATAAAATTAAAACTGTTCAACACAGTTTATCTATTGAGGGCAATGTACTCACCGAAAAGCAAGTCACAGCCATTCTTGACGGCAAAAAAGTCGTAGGGCCAAAAAAAGAAATCCAAGAAGTACAAAACGCTCTTCGTCTGTATGAAGATTTATCAAAAATAAACCCGCAGAATGAAAAA
>JAYUVI010000518.1:0-6067 GCA_043754135.1 Bdellovibrionales bacterium
CTTCACCGATGCTCACTAATCCCGTTAAAGTTTTCGGAAAGTGTTCACTCTCACTTAATCCAACGTACAAAGTTTGACCCTTCTCAACAGCTGAATAAAGTTTATCTATATCGGCTTTTAAAAGTGCATTCGAAATTGAGTTTTTGACTATCGGCAAGGTGTCCAGAAGGGGAACTCCGCTGCGCACCATCATTTCGAAGACACTGCAAAAGCTTAAAAGATCGTTTTGCAAAAAGATCGTTCCAAAAATGGGTGCTTTCAAAAGTACCTTATGCCAGAGAAATTTGCCGCGAGGGTCGGCGATAAACTTTTTAAACCCAAAAATTAAACCGGCCGCTGCTCCTGCAACGAGATACCAGTACGAAATCATAAAACCCGACAAGCCCATCATAATTTCTGTTACGAGAGGCAAGTCAGCACCAAACTTGCTAAAAAACCCCTGAAACTTTGGCATTACAAAATACATAATGATGAAGAATACGACGACGATCATACCAAAAACAATTTTAGGATATAGAACAGCAGATTTAATTTTAGCTTTTTGCTCAATACGCTGCTCCAGCAGTTTTGCGATTTGTTCTAACATTTCATCGAGACGGCCCGAGGCTTCGCCAGCCCGAATCAAGTTGATAGTAATTTCATCAAACACTGAAGGGAATGCAGCCAAACCGTGGGAGAGTGAATGTCCTTTCGAAACGTCTTTAGCAACGCCATCAGCAACATTTTTAAAGAATTCATTTTCGGATTGGTCGCGAATTAAATGCAGGCCACGCAATAGCGGGACGCCAACGGCATATATGAGTTGCAGCTGTTGAAAAAACATCATGACTTCGGACGTAGACGCTTTTTGCCCAAATGCTCGAAGTGAAAAGCCGAATTTTGCTGAAGGTTTAAATTGCTTAAGCGGTGAATCGTTACTAACTACCACTTCTAATGGGATCAATTTCATTTTTGACACTAGTATTTTAGCTTCGCGCAAATCTATGGCGTCGATCTCGCCCGTAGCAAGGTCGCCGCTCGAATCGCGCGCACGATAAGCAAATTTCCCCATTAATAAATTATGACATTATTTGCGCGAGCAGATCAAAAACTCTCTTATGTCGGCCCTTGGTCTAGTGTGGAATTATTCTTAAGGTACAGTTAAGGCCAATTGGTCGCAGCCCGTCGCATAATTAAATTTAACGGTGACTGCTCCCGCGCCGCTCATATTTCTACTGAAATCAATTTGGGCAGGGCGTGATGCTCCGGTGACTAACGCCGCCGCCGGGGTGAGCGTCACAATGTCGGCGGTGATGGCCGGGCACGGTGCTAAACCACCGCCGGTGCAGATGCGAACGACCCCGTCAAAGCTTGTGCGACTGTATGTCGCAGTAGCGACGGTGTATGTAACGACCACCGAGACGACAGATATGTTCGCAACAATATTAATGTTGAAAGTTACATTTTTTGATCCCCCACCCACTGCGGCCGCGCTGCCGGCCACGTAAGTGATCTTGCCGGCGGAGCACGACGGGGGTGGCGTGCCACCACCACCACCAAGGTCGGAGGAGTTTGTCGGAATAACAAAGTTCGAATTATCAACAGTGAACACCAGTGGACCCAAAGTTTGAGTCGGCGCTGCTTTGCTCGGAATATAAATTTTCACTGAACGGCGACCAAGCGGCACATTTGCAAAAGTAAAATACCCGTTTGCCGCGGCAAGGATGGTCGTGGTGCTCGTCGTCAATGCGCCTGCTGTTGGCCGGTACAAATCAATTTCGGCGGCACCGGCATAGGGTGAGCCACTCTGTGAAATGAATCCATGAACCGCCGCCCTTTGCAAAGTCGCGGGGATTTGAACCACGATATCTTGATTAAACCCAGTTCCACCGGCGGCCCCGTCAGCTCCGCGACTGGTGATGGTGGCCGGCGATGCGACGAAATCAATGATATAAGCGCGATTCCATGCATCTTTAGTGAAATCTGCAACAGCTGCATTACCGCTCATGTAGGGCCCGTTCCACCCGAGAGCAAAACGCGAAGTCGCATTCACAGTCCATGCCGGCAGTGCGGGGTTGACCGTCAAAGCGTTTAGTCCCTGAGCATTTGTGGGCAGACTTCCTACATCCCCGAGATAGCCGAAGCTGGAGCGTATGCCACCGTCTTTAACATCCAGGTCGCCCACTAAAGCTTGGCGGAGCATCTCCATTTCAGTTACAGTTTCGTCGAATTGAACATCACTAATGCCTTTATCAATCGTGATAATTGAAACTGTGGCCAAAATACTGGTCAATAAGATGACCATGAGGATTTCAATTAGCGTGAATCCTCCCGAATAAATATAATTTTTAGAAACTGATCGTAACGTCATCGGCGTCTCCGCAACCGCGATTGGGGCCACAACTTGTGAGCGTAGTTAAATTGTATTGAAATAAAGTATTCCATCCGTCGTTCTGAAATTCATTGAGATTCTGACTTACCGGTCGATCAATATATGGGCCGCACCAACCCGTTTTTTGCCGGTAAGTGGCGCTGCCAACGGTTGTATCCACTGTGCAAGCGGGCAAATTAGCAGTCACCAAATCATTTAGGCCTGGGGGGCTCGTACCAGCATGTTGCGCGCGATAAACCACCACTGCTGCAGCAAGGACTTCCATACGGGTCATAGTGATCGAGCTATTTCGCTCGCGAACCACAGGCATAATGGCCATGTATCCTGTGGTGCCAGCAATGGACATGATCACCAGCAAAAACAAAACTGTCATGAAGCTCATGCCGTTAGAATCGGACAACAATATCATCACCGTTGCTGCAGATTTTATCGGCGCCGCAACTAAATAGAGTGCGAGTTACAGGGGTGTATTGAATGACCGTGCCCCATCCATCGATATTCCAAGAAGCGTTTGTAGTGGACGTCGAGACATAGGGCCCGCGCCAACCTTTTTTTGTAAATGGGTCGTAAGCAGCAAGGGCGCCTTGCGTATTCAATTGAGCGAGAGTGGTGGGAACGGCGCCCACGTGATTCTCAAATCCAGGCTGAGCGTATGTTCCGTTTTTTGTTAATGAGTCGGGGTCACCGATGATCGCTTTTTTGAACTCAATTAATTTCTGATTGGTGACCGAAGTCTTCGCGTCGCGACTGAAATCGATGAATTGCGGAACTGTAACTGCAGAGACAATCCCCACGAGTAAGATCACCATGAGGATTTCAATGAGAGTAAAGCCGTATCGGCCAGCTAAAGGCATTCTTAGAAAGTGTATTCTAATGCTGGCCCAGTGCTGTTTGCAGAGTTTGCCCAAATTTGACCGTTGGCAGGGTTGTAGCACCAGCCGTCTGAAGCCGCATTGTAAGCGGCGCCACCGCAAGCTAATCCATCATTTTGAATGCAATTGCCAGCTGTACAATCAACAACGGCGCTGCTCTTAGTCGCGCCCCACGGATTTCCAGGCAGTGTCGGCGTACCAACAAATTGGCGTTCTGCGGAAACAGGAACCTGAGCAACTGTACACGTCGCACCCGCGCCTGATGTTATGTTATTCGCAGCGAGACTGAGGGCCGTTGGCCAAGCACCCGCGACAGCGGCGCAACGCAAAGCCATCTGAGCCGCTTGGTTGACGATTCCCACACGCAAAGCTCCGATGCTCGAACTGGTTGCAGCGTCTTTAGCTTCGACCTGAAAATTAATAAACTGTGGAATAGCCACAGCCGAAAGAATGGCTACTAACAAAATAACCATAATGATTTCAATTAATGTAAATCCTAAATCTCTTCTAACCACGGAGAACCCCTTTGTGTAATTTTCTTAAGTTGTTTGGTAACAAACAAAATCTATCAAGACTTTTTTAAAAGTTCAAACTGGTATACTGCTATAGTCTAGTTTCGGATTTCATTTATTCACAATCCATGACGGGACCCCGACTTTCAGATAGTTACTTGATATGGCTCAAATTGATGAATTGTTTAAACTAATGGTCGAAAAAAAAGCTTCTGATCTGCACTTAAGTCCGGGTTCACCGCCTTTTTTGCGAGTGCATGGTGAAATGGTGCGCTCCGATCAACCTGAGCAAAGTAGTGAGACCGTACAGAAAATGGTTTTTGAGATCTTGACCGAGCTTCAGCGTGAACAGTTCACGGCAACTTGGGATCTCGATTGCTCGTATGCCGTGCCTGGCTTGGCCCGCTTTAGGTGCAACTTATTTATTCAACGACGCGGTGTCAGCGCCGTTTTTCGGGTGATCCCTGAAAAAGTTCAGACTGTGCGCGAACTGGGCTTGCCCGACATTTTAAATAAACTTATCGACACCCAGCGCGGCCTGGTGCTGGTGACTGGCCCCACCGGGTCGGGCAAATCGACGACTTTGGCCTCGATGCTTCACACTATCAATTCGAGTCGCAAAGAACATATTTTGACCATTGAAGACCCTATCGAATTCGTGCACGAGAACCGGTTTTCACTTTTTAGTCAGCGTGAAGTGTGCACTCACACGAAATCTTTTGCTGCTGCCCTGCGAGCGGCACTGCGCGAAGACCCAGACACCATTCTAGTCGGCGAGATGCGAGACATCGAAACTATTGCTTTGGCCATTACCGCGGCTGAAACCGGGCATTTAGTATTCGGGACACTTCATACCAATTCGGCAGCGAAATCAGTTGATCGAATTATTGACGCTTTTCCTGCTGGGCAACAGGCGCAGATTCGAGTCATGCTCTCTGAATCTCTGCGCGGGGTCATTTCTCAATCTCTTTTACCTCGAGCCGATAATAAGGGCCGAGTGGCTGTACTTGAAATTTTGATTAACAATTTTGCAGTCGCTAATTTAATTCGCGAGGGCAAAACCTTTCAAATCCCGTCAGCTATGCAAACGGGCGTCTCTGAAGGCATGATGACTTTTGAAATGCATCTTAAAAAACTCGTGGCCGAAGGTAAAGTCACCAAAGAGAGTGCCGAAAACTTCTTAGGCAAACCGAAAGCGTGAGCGCTTTTGGGCGCGCCATGAACAATCAAGCCACTTTTTTCTTCAGGCGCTGAAAACCTTCAATAATAAACATGCGCATAAGAATTTGATACGGTATGCCCCGAGCTTTGGCCTCTTTCTTAAGCTCAATCACGAAACGTGGGTCTAAGGCAATAGATGTTGGCACTTTTTTAGGTGTCCCGACTTCAGCTCGAACCTTTTTAAGCCCTTTTTTTACGGCCTTCCAGTCAGCTTTAAAAGACTGAGCGTATCCCTTTTCATTTTTTACGTATTGACTCATAATTTCTCCTCTCAATTTTACTCATAGAGCGAATCGAAATAATTCGGATTCGACCCTCACGCACTGTAAAGCAAACGGATAGCTTTATCCCTGACAGATCAGTACCCAGGGCTCCAAATCGCGGCTCATCTGATGCCGGCGAAATCTGAATACCAAGGGGCACGAGAAAATCTTTGTTTAAAAAAATCTGTTCGGCACTCTTCAGGCTAATTGTGCTTTTTCAAACTTTTTAGTGAGTTGCCACTATCCCAATCAAACTGAAATTCTTGTTGCTCTATTATCCATTTGACCAGCCATTCAACAAACTCAAATTGAGCCACTTTACATTCTCCCCAATTGACTCTTCTCTCATTGTTCTTGCTCGCCAACCAATCACAACACCACATAGTGTACACCACTATATTAACAAAAAATCAAATGGTGTGTCTAATAAATTTTAAGATGGGCCCTTCGCTGTCTGATTACAGGGACGCAGTTTTATTCGGTTCTTTTCGTGGCTATCGTGCTAGGGGTATGTCGTTAATGCAATATCGGGGAGGCATTGCCTGCGAATGCGCCATTAACCAGTGGTCGCGCGCTTTTTTACTCTCTGCTGCAGACATGCCCTAAAGATTATAGAAAGTCGTCTAATTTTTGAGTGAGGTGCCCCCACGGAATCGCAGTAATGTCTTTGGTGATCTGTCTTGGTTTATCAATAAGCGCCACTATCAATCCTGTTTGGCGCGGGCCCAAAAGCAAGACGCTCTTCTTTCGCGCGAGCGCAGATAATTTTGCTGAAAATCGCCAGTACCTGTAACGGCGAATGAAACAGTAAGTGAGCTCGACGACTGC
>JAYUVI010000519.1:0-4613 GCA_043754135.1 Bdellovibrionales bacterium
GGGTGGGCGGGGCGTAAAATCGCCGAAGGGTGAGGGTCAAAAGTTAAAACCACCGACGGCAATCGTAATTGCTTGGCCTTTTCAATCAGTTGGCTAAGCAAAGTTTGGTGGCCCACGTGTACGCCGTCGAAATTCCCCATGGTTAAAACGCAGGCCGGTAGTGGCGGTGCTAAACTCTTCAAATCAGTCACGATCTTCATAGGCGTAAAATAACAACTTTTTTGCTCTAACCAATTGAATTCTCTGCGAATTGTTGATACGTAGCGTTAATGGGAGAAAATACCCTTCGCCGATTCAAGGCCCGCGTTCTACTGACTTCACGCTTCGTCTGGCACCGTAAAGGTTTATGGTTGCGCGCGGCCTTGTGTTGGTTAGTAGGCATGACTTTCACGCTAGCTGATCGCGAGCATGATTACGATACACGTTTGCAACTTCGCGGCTCACAACCCACCGATTCGCGCATTGTGATTGTGAAAATTACACCCGAAGAATGGCGACGCTGGCTTCTGCAAAACGGAAGTGAACTACCTCCGGTTTCCGACTCCACTTTTATTGCCGACAGCTTCTTCTGGAACATTCAAGCGTGGCATAAAATTCTTTCTCAAACTTTAGATGAAAAACCGCTCGCGATTGGCGTGTCCACATACTTCGGGGAGAACATTCCCCCCTCTCTAGATATGATCAAGCAGTCTTCTGTTTTCTCTGATACGCGAGTAGTGTGGTCGACACAGCTAAACGATGAAGGTCGCTTGCTTAAATCTTGGTTCGGCAGCCCACGTCGCATAACATTGGGTTTGAATGAGCACTTTATCGACGGTGACGGCGTCGTTCGCCGGATCTCGACAGCGCGAGAACAACTCCCCCTATTTGCGACACAACTTTTGCGCCATGACCCTCAGTTTTTACAGCTCCATGGTCGGCGAATTACGGTTGGCGATTCAGTCATCAATTTTCGTGGCCGCACGAACACGTTCACCAACATTTCGTTTGGTGATTTTATTAGCAAAAATTACCCTCTACAGTTTTTAAAAGGCAAAATAGTGCTAGTCGGTTCGGCTGATGTTGAGGGCTCCTTTTATCAAACACCAATAGGCAAAATGACTCGCGATGAAATTTCAGCGACGATTATCGACAATATTCAAAACAAACGTTGGATTCACCGTCCGAGCCTCTACCTTATCGGTTTTATATTTTTCATCTTCGTATTTGCAACGGCGTGGGTTACCTCCAACTACCCGCAGTTTTTTGCCATCTTCATTATTGCTTGTTTCAATATTTTTTATTCCTCACTGTCACTGTGGGTGTTTGATGCGCTTTATATTTGGACACCCATTTTCGCTACTGCGCTTGTCTCACTTGTTACTTACATCACTTTTTTGAGCTTTCAGCTGACCTTGAAAGAGTACATGAACGTGCAGCTAGAAAATGAACGCCAATTTCTTTTTGAAGTGGAGCAGCTAAAAAATAATTTTCTAAGTTTGATTTCGCACGACCTCAAAACACCCATCGCTAAAATTCAAGGCATTTGCGATCGCCTGATCACCGAGTACCCGGAGCGCGAGTTCACCGGCGACCTCTCTTCGCTGCGTGCGGTGGCGTCAGAACTGCACCGTTATATTCGTACTATTCTTGAGATTACCCGTGTTGAATCGCGAAATTTCAGCATTAATAAAGACTCGGCTGATATGAACGAGATTATAGAAGCCGTGGTGAATCAGCTCGAGCCGCTCGCCCTTAATAAGCGAATCATGATTACGAAGCAGCTTGAGCCAATGTTTTTGATCGAAGTCGATCAGATTTTGGTTCACGAAGTGGTGCTGAACCTGATTGAGAATGCGATTAAATACACTCCTGAAGGCGGTACTGTAAAAGTTTCATCCCGCGAAGTTGATGACCGCGTGCTGGTCATGGTAGAAGATTCGGGCCCTGGTATTCCCCCCAACGAGCAGATGCGGATTTTTGAAAAGTTTTATCGTGGGGAGCTCGGCAAAACGCAGTCAAAGGGCTCGGGCTTAGGTTTGTATCTGGTGAAGTATTTTGTTGAACTTCACGAAGGACGCGTGTTTTTAGAGAGCACGATGGGTCATGGCACACGCGTCGGCTTCTCACTGCCGTTGGGCGAGAGTGGTGGCGTACTAACTACCACTGAAAAGGCCGAGTGGTTTGATGAGCCAAGGTCCAGTTTAAGTGATTTGCCAGCGGTCAATTTGCAGTCTAACCAGGGTGGTAAAAATGAAATTCAGTCTTAATATTTTGATCGTCGACGATGAACCTGAGCTGATCAAAACTATTATTTCAATTCTGACTCAGACATTGAATGAGTACGATCTCAATATTTCCCAAGCTAGCAACGGCCGTTTAGCTGTGGAGAAAATGAAGTCTCATTCTTTTGACTTAGTGTTGATGGATGTGCGCATGCCCGAGATGGACGGCCTAGAAGCTTTAAAAAACATCAAAGAAGTCGACCCGAGAATTTTTGTCGTGATCATGACGGCCCATAGTAATTTGCAAGACGCCATCACTGCCATAAAATATGGCGCCTTCGATTACACCGAAAAACCTATTAACCCTGATAAATTAACTGCTCTTGTGAAAAAAGCCATCGAGACCAAAGAGATGGTCTCGAATTTAACGTTGTCGAACCCAATTATGGATGAAGACATCGACAGTCGTTTTGTAGGTCCGTCAGAAAAAATGCGCGATATTTTTAATTTGATTCATCGTTTAGCGAATGTCGATACCACGGTTTTGATTCGCGGCGAGAATGGCACCGGCAAAGAGCTCGTCGCGCGCGCCATTCACTATAATTCGCCCCAAAAACACGGACCTTTCGTTGCGATTAACTGCGGCGCCATACCAGAAAATTTAATTGAGAGCGAATTGTTTGGCCACGAGCGTGGAGCTTTCACCGGCGCGATTGACCGCAAAATCGGTAAATTTCAGCTCGCCAATAAGGGCACATTATTTCTCGATGAGGTCGGCGATTTGAAGTTAGACCTCCAAGTGAAGTTGCTGCGCGTTTTGCAGGAACGAAAGTTCATGCCGGTGGGGAGCAACCGCGAAGTGCGCTGCAATGCGCGCATAATTACCGCCACCAATCGCAATTTGGAGAAAATGATTGAAGACGGCGACTTTCGCGAGGACTTTTTCTATCGTTTAAATGTGATGCCCATTTTCTTACCACCATTGCGTGAACGTCGCGATGACTTGGCCGGCTTAACTGATTTCTTCGTCACTAAATTCAATCGCAAATTGAATCGGCAAATTCGTGGTTTGACCCCCGAAGCTCTTGATGTGCTCATGCGCTACCGTTGGCCGGGCAATATTCGCGAACTTGAAAACACCATTGAACGCGCTTTCATCGTCGAAAACGATCCGCTGATCACCGTTGACAGTTTGCCCGATAATATTATTTCTGATGCGCAAAACCGTACAAATATTTCTTTGGCCGGGCGCTATAGTGGACCGTTAGATTTCGATTCTTTCAAAGAGGCCGCTGAAAAAGAATTCATCGAAAGTGCTTTGCGTTTGAATGAAGGTAAGATTAACAAAACCGTCGCTCACGCGAACATTCCGAAGAACACGCTTCTGCGTAAAATTAAAAAGTACAATATTGATGTCAGTCGGTTCGCGAAGGATCAATAGTAATTTTTCGCTTGTCACTTACATTACTGCCACCGTGGCAGTAAAATTTGGACTTAAGGTTTAAGCAAAGCCTTCCAGGCTTTCTCGATAGCACTTTGTGTCTGAGCTGCACTTGAGATATTTTCGCTCCAAAAAGGGCAAGCACCAGCCATCGTGAGAACCACTCTTAGAGAATTTACGCCAGGGTTTAAAAACTGGATCTGATTGTCGATGATACCTGAAATGTGTGCCAGTGGTAAAACGCTCTCGCCCGCTTTTATTGCTAGCTCACGAAACTGAAGCACACTTTCATTGCTGACATGAATCACTGCTGTCACAGCTTCGCTTTGACCTAGACGTAATAACATTTTGGATTGATCGGCTTTCAACGCTACCCACTGGTCTATTTCAGTCTGCGGGGCTCTATTTAATTGGTATTCGCGTATTATAGCTTCTAAAGCATCATAAGTTTGAAGTGTAAGATTATAACTTTCACAAAGATGAGTATTCGATACGAAGTATTGAACGACGCTCGTCGAAGCCATCGTCGTGTGGGTCACAGTCAACATCATGAGGATTGTAAAAATAGATTTCATTTTGCTCCTTTACTTTGTGATTGAGTCAAAACGAGCGCTAGTATGCAAAGTTCTAGGCACATCGTAAACTCTTATAAAGTCAGGCGGAAAAATCTTTAGACGGCATGAAAATAAGAGATTTAAACTTGCGAAAAAAGCACAAACAGATGACTTTAACTTGAGACCTGGCAAGGCTCATTACGCCGATCCAGAAAACAAAAGATGCCGCTGGCCAAACCAATAATCAAAAACTCGGGCGCGTGCCATTGGGCCGCCCACTAACTCAAACTTATTCGCCATAATATAACGTTCTAGCCTACATTCCGCACCCAAAATCTGCGTGACTAGATTTGTAATCGCGTGAAATTGCTGGATTTATTTTTTATCGCTCCGCCCCCAAACCGCTGAGTCGAG